>JAAUTF010000229.1 GCA_012031775.1 Candidatus Altimarinota bacterium
TATAAGTTGGGCTGCCCGACCCAAGAAAAAGCATATTCGCCGCGCACACCGCAGCCGTACTTTCCGGATTATCGGGGCTGTCGGCAGTGCCACGGCGGCGCGCTGGCAAAAGATCGAAGTGCGGTTGATAGTTTTGCAGCCTGCTGCTGAGAAATTCGGCGATTTTGGCCGCAACACGTGTTGCGTTCGGCTGAAAACCTGCTGGTGTTTCAAAGATGGCAACACGCAGCGGAGCTTGAACGCGACGAGCGAAACGTTCGTAGATCACGCCGCTTGCTGGGGCTGTCTCACCCGATCCGAGCAGGGCCACCGGTCCATAAGAGCAAAGCGCCATGCAGAACTCCAACAAATGGAATTGACACGCCAGTAAAAGCATCTATACTATACCACTATATGAGCATATACGCATATAGTAACACTAGACCAAGTGTGCAGACGTTTGGGTGATAGCTGGCCCCTACACAACCTGTTTAGATTGCTAGAACAACTCTAGACGATGTGTGCAGCAGCCTGTGTTGGTGCTGGCGGTATAGCTGCCAGCATCGACAAGCTCCTTCATCGAACAAAAGAACAACGCCACAAAGCACGTGCATGCGCTACGCCTATGTTCCTTTGTTCCACGTTCTTTTGTTCTCTTTATGTATAGGCATAGCTTTATGACACGCCATCTACCTGACAATGTACGACCTCTGCGCGAGGATCCGGTCGAAGCCTTCGTCGCGCCAGAAGAGCTAACACCTGAAATGGCCTTGTTGGTCGCACAGACGTTCGCTGCACTCGCCGATCCGACACGCGCGCGCATTGTTTACGCGCTGACACGCGGTGAGCATAGCGTCGGCGATCTTGCCAAGGCGGTCGGCGTATCTCCATCGGCCACGTCACATCATCTGCGCAGCCTGCGCGATCTGCGCATTGTGCGTTACCGCCGCGAGGGCAACCGCATTTACTACACCGTCGACGACGCGCACGTTGCGCTGCTCTTTCGTGAGGCGTTGCACCACCTCGCGCACGTTGCCTTTAGTTTGCCCGACCACCCGGAAGAATAATGCTTTTGCTGGGCCACGAGCGCGCGCCGCCCACACCGCCGCATACTAGAGCAGGAGCGACGCTAGACACATGAGCGATCACCACGAGCACCAGCATCACCCCAACCCACCCGCGCCCGAGACGCACGGACGCAGCACGCTGCCCCCCGATGATCATAACCATACGCACGCTGAAGACCATAGCCATGGCGGCCTCTTTCCCTGGCTGGGCGCGCTCTTTCATCTGCATGGCCACAGCCATCAAAAGCAGGATCTGCTCGCCGAAACAGCTTTCGCGGGCACCAATGCCGGCATTCGCACGGTTTGGATCGCACTTGGCCTGCTAGCGTTGACCACCGTACTGCAGCTGGCAGTTGTGTCGATCAGCGGCAGTGTTGCGCTGCTTGCCGATACACTGCATAATCTCGGCGATGCGCTGAACTCCATTCCACTCCTGATCGCTTTCTATTTGGCGCGGCGCGCGCCTACACGCCGCTACACCTATGGTTTTGGCCGCGCTGAAGATGTTGCCGGAATTTTTATCGTGCTCTCGATCGCGTTTAGCGCTGGCCTGATCTTTTGGGAGTCGTTTCGTAAGCTCTTCGCCCCGGCACCGATCGAGAATCTTGGCTGGGTAGCTGCTGCTGCTTTGATCGGCTTTGTTGGCAACGAAGCGGTTGCTCATTTGCAGATTCGCACCGGACGGCAAATTGGCTCAGCTGCACTTATCGCCGACGGTCAGCACGCCCGCACCGATGGGTTTACGTCTTTGGCCGTGTTGTTCGCCGCCGGGGGCAGCTGGCTCGGTTTCCCGATCGTCGACCCGCTCATTGGCTTTTTGATCGGCTTCGCCATCTTGTTCATCACCTGGGATGCCACAAAAACGATCTGGTATCGCCTGATGGACGCCGTGGATCCGCAGTTGGTCGACCAGATCGAGGCTGCCGCCACGACACCCCTGGTTCAACAGGTGCGCAACGTCCGTGTCCGTTGGATCGGCCATGCGCTGCACGCCGAATTGCATATTGTGGTCGATGAAGATCTTTCGACCGCGAGAGCCACCGTATCGCCGAGCAAACTCGCCACGCGCTATATCATACGCTGCCACGCCTGCAAATGATCGACATTCATGTCGACCCTTGCGGCCACGGCGGAACCGACCACCATGCGCTGACGGCCCATCACGCCACAACGAATTGAGGATCTATGAGCGACGGAGAACTATGGGGGGCGCTCGCGCTGGTCGGTTCTGGCGAATATACGGCGGCGATGCGCGCCACCGATCAGCTGCTGCTCGAGACGCTCCATCGAATGGACGCGCCCCGTGTAGCGGTGATACCCACGGCAAGCGGGCTGGAGCATGGCATGCCCGAGCGCTGGAATGCGCTGGGTGAAGCACATTTTCGCGAGCTTGGCGCGACTGTCACGCCCATCCGGCTGATCACCCGCATGGATGCAGCTGACACCGAACTGGTCGAGCGTTTGCGCAACCAGCATCTCTACTATTTTTCTGGCGGCAGCCCCGATTATATTATCGAGACCTTGCACGAGACTTCGGCATGGACAACGATCGCTAACGCGCATCGCGCCGGGGCAATTATCGCTGGCTGTAGCGCAGGTGCCATGATGCTGGGCGGCTATACTGTCAGCGTGCGCCGCATACTCGCCGGGGAACCGCCGCGCTGGCGTCAGGCGCTTGGCCTTGTTCCCGGGCTGGCAATTATGCCCCACTTCGACCGCTCACGCCAGTTTATGAGCGCAGACCGTTTCGCCGAACTGCTGCAATCGGCACCGTGCGGCATCACTATGGTCGGTATCGATGAGGAAACCGCCCTGGTACGCCTGCCGCACGCCAGCCGCTGGAGCGTCACCGGTCGCCGCACGGTCAGCGTCTTTGGCGACGACGGCCGCGCTCATGTCTATCGGGCTGGTGATACAATCGATCTCAGCTAAGGCCCGTCGCTAGTCGCTGCGAATGCGCCCGCCGCGCACTGTCGCTCCGATCACTAGCCCCGCCGCGATCAGCACCAGATTCTTGATGATATACTGCCCCTCTAGGGTCGGCGCATAGGGGATGTGAACAAAAACCTCCTGCGGGAAGAAGAAGACCGGTAGCACCGTGCCCGCCATTTGTGCGAAAAGCAAGAGCAAGATAAAGCGCATTCCACGCCCCACGATTAAGCCCAGCCCGATGATGCATTCCCAGGTGGCCAGTAATATGACGCTCAGGGGCGCTGTGATCAGGCCCAGCGTGAGCATAGCGATCGTTCGTGTCGCGAGATCTTGCGCCGGGCTCATGCCGGGGAAGAACTTTAACGCACCAAACCAGAGAAAGATAATACCAAGGCCGATGCGCAGCAATGGAATACTGTAGCGTGCCATCCATCTAGTGATACGCTCGTCTGTCGCTTGGAGTTGTGGTGAAGTAAGCAGGCTCATCCTGTTCTTTCTAGCTATTGTGATATTTATCACATTATAAACAAGCCCTGACGTATGTCCAATACCTGTTAGCTCCGACTTTGATAAGGTGTGATACAGTAAGGTTGTAAAAAGAGATGGTGCATAGAGCTTGCTTGGCTTCACTAAGCAAGCTCTATGCACCAGGCTCTCTTTTTACAATCTTTTTAGAGCAGAAGGAGTAGCTATGGCCGCCACGCCACCGATCGCTGCACGCCGCCCAGAAGCATTAAACGCCCAGGGCATCAGCCTCAACGATAATTACAGCTGGTTGCGCTACAAAGATGATCCGGCGGTCATCGCTTACCTCGAAGCTGAAAACACTTATGCGAGCGCGATGCTGGCCCATACGTCCGACCTCCAGGCCCAACTCTACACCGAGATGCGCGGGCGCATCAAAGAGGACGACGACAGCGTGCCGGTGCAAATGGGCGACTATATCTATTACACGCGCACCGAGCAAGATAAGCAGTACACCATCTATTGCCGTAAGCGCGGTGGCCTCGATGCGCCCGAGGAGATCTTGCTCGATGGCAACGCCCTGGCTGCTGGCCACGCCTTCTTCCGCATGGGTGCCTTCAAAGTGAGCGCCGACCACAATCTGCTCGCGTATTCGATCGATACTACCGGCGCGATTGTGTTTACCCTCTACCTCAAAGATCTGCGCAGCGGCGAGTTGCTCGACACAGCCATCCCCGATACCGCCTCAGTCGAATGGGCCGCCGATAACCGCACTCTCTTCTACACGATCTACGATGAAACGCATCGCCCGTTTAAGCTCTTTCGCCACCGCCTCGGCAACGACCCAGGTAGCGACGAACTGCTGCATCACGAGACTGACGACGCTTTTTACCTTGGCTTGAGCAGCGCGCGCAGCAAACGCTTTCTCTTCTTTAGCCTCAACAGCATGAGCACCAGCGAGGTGCGCTACCTGCCCACCGATACGCCCGACAACGATTTTAGCATGGTTCACCCGCGCCAGCACTGGATGGAGTACAGTGTCGCGCATCATGGCGACCTGTTTTACATCCGCACTAACGACGGCGGCGCGCTGAATTTTAAGCTGATGACCGCACCGGTGAGCAATCCTGCTAAATCGAACTGGCGCGAGCTGTTGCCACACCGCAGCGACACGCTGATCGAAGGCGTCGATCTTTTCGCCGACTATCTTGTGGTCTACGAGCGGCGCGTCGGCCTGCCGCAGATTCGCATCAGCACGCCAGGCGGTCAGAACGCACGGTATATTGCATTCCCCGAGCCGGTGTACAGCGCCTGGCCGGGCCAGAACGAGGAGTTCGCCAGCAACAGCGTGCGGCTCAACTACTCCTCGTTGGTCACGCCGCGCTCGGTGATCGATTACGGCCTTGCCGACGGCAGCTGGACAGTGCGTAAGCAGGATGTGATCCCGAGCGGCTACAACCCCGCCGACTACGTCTCCGAGCGCCTGACGGCGACCGCCTCGGACGGCTCGCAGATTCCGCTCTCGATCGTCTATCGCAAAGGGTTGCAGCGCGACGGAAAGAACCCGACGCTGCTCTATGGCTATGGCTCTTACGGCTATAGCAGCGAGCCAACCTTCGACAGCAAGCGGCTGAGCCTGCTCGACCGCGGCTTTGTTTATGCGATCGCCCACATCCGCGGTGGGCAGGAGCTAGGCCGCAGCTGGTACGAGCAGGGCCGTCTCATGCACAAGAAAAACACCTTTAGCGATTTTATCGCCTGCGCCGAGCACTTGATCACGCTGCACTACACGCAGCCACAGCGCATCGCGATCTGGGGCGCAAGTGCTGGCGGCCTGCTTGTCACGGCGGTGACAAATATGCGGCCCGATCTCTTCGGTGCGGTGGTAGCTAAAGTGCCGTTCACCAACGTCATCGCCGCGATCACCGACCCCAAGCTGCCGCTGACCGTCATCGAGTACGAGCAGTGGGGCAATCCGCACGATCCTGAGGCCTTCGCCTATATGCTCTCGTACTCGCCGTATGAAAATCTGCAACGCCGCGCCTACCCGGCCATCCTCGCCACCGGCGGCCTGAACGATCTGCAAGTGCCTTACTGGGATCCCGCCAAGTATGTAGCCAAACTGCGCACCCTGAAGGCCGACAGCAAGCCGCTGCTGTTACGCACAAATATGAGCGCCGGACACGGCGGTGCATCCGGTCGTTTCGATTACCTCAAGGAGATCGCCTACGAATACGCCTTCGTGCTCGACGCACTCGGCGTCGCTGGGAAGGATTGAACCGCAGAGGGCGCGGAGTCTTTTTCGTTTTGTCGATCTCAACCAGGTTCTGCACGCGCTTTACGACCGTGCCGCCTACGATCTGCGCATCAATTATCGCGCTGCACCAGAGCCAGCGCTCAACGAGGAAGATGCCGCGTGGGCCGATGCTCTCTTGCGCAAGGCAGGGCTGCGCTGCAGCAGAATGAACGATAGGACGTACGCGATGCCCGGCCTTGTTGTTGCGAACGACACGTCGCGCAGTGAGGAATATGCATTGTTCTGCGCTGTACAGCGCCATGTTATCCCTCGCTGCGCGCGGGGTGTTATGGCGCTGCGGTGCGGCAGGACGATGATCACGTAATTCGTGTAAAGTAAGGTACCCGCGATGCCCTTTGCCTCTCTCAACGATTGCCGCCTCTACTACGAAATGGATGGCGCGGGCGCGCCCGTCGTCTATGTGCATGGCGGTTTTGCCGGCCTTGATACCGTGTTGCGCGATCTCCAGCCCTTCGATTGGAGTTGGGAGCGCGCCTTTGCCGCACATTTCACCTTCATCGCCTATGACCGCCGTGGCTGCTACCGGTCTTCAAGCCCGGATAGCGGCTACGATTTATTGCAACAGGCCGCCGATCTCGCTGGCCTGCTCGACCATCTCGGTATCCCTGCAGCGCATGTTATCGGCAGTTCGGCGGGCGGCCCGATCAGCGTCTTGTTCGCCGCGCACTACCCGCAGCGCGTGCGTTCGCTGGTGCTGGTGGGAACGGCCTGCGACCTCTTCCCAGCGGGGGAGCCGGGCAGCGATACTGTGCGCGAGCACCTGGCGATCCTGGCGCGTGATAGTGCCAATGCCGCCTTCGACCAGCGTCCGGCGGAGGTTGAAGTGACATTTTCCGAGCTCTGGGACGAAGCCGAAGCGCGTGCGCGTGGCACGCTCAACGCCTATGCGGCGCGTCGTCAACAGTGGCGTGAACGCGCCGTGCAGCTACCCCGCGCTCAGCGCGTTCACTACTACCAAACAGAACTGCTCTCGATGCAGTCCTATATGCAGGTCGATGTATGTGCCTACGCTGCGACGATCAGCCGCCCGTGCCTGGTTATCCACGGCAGCAGCGATCAAATGGTGCCGGTAGCGGATGCCGCAGCACTGGCCGCAGCCATTCCAATGGCGCACTTTGAACTGATAGCTGACGGACCGCACACCTTGATGGCCCTGCACGATGATGCACGCAAACGGGTGATACGTTTTCTACAGGAAGAGAGGTAGTCGTTATGCGTCAGCGCCCGCACGAGCTTCCGTTGCTCACGACAGACCGCCTGCAACTGCGGCAAATGCAAGACGAAGACGCTTCAGCCCTGTATACGATCTACGGCGACCCCGAGGTGATGCGTTACGCCAGCGACGAGCCCTTCGCCGATCCTGATACCGTGCGCACGATGCTAGACAGCGTGGCCCAGCTACTGGCGGCTGGTGCATCATTGGAGTGGGCAGTTGTCGAAACAGCCAACGACCAACTCGTTGGCACATGCGGCTTGCATAGCTTTGACGAAGCGGCAAATAGCGCAGAGGTTGGTTGCCTGCTGGCGCGCGTTGCCTGGGGGCGCGGCTTCATGGGTGAAGCGCTGACAGCCATCTGCGATTATGCACGTTCCCTCGACATTGCCCGGCTTCGCGCCGATATCGACAGCGCCAACGAGCGCTCCATCCGCCTCTTCCGGCGGCTCGGCTTTGTTCACCGCCACGACACATATTACGAACTGTGCTTGTAATTTGCAAATGACACTATTTTCGATTGCGGTTGTTGGATTGTAAATCGCTACGTACTGCATCCTGCTGCGCCTTGCCGCCAACAGACATGGCGCGGCTACGTGCCCTTCGTGTTCTTCAGGGCTAAAGCATACCCGGCAGCGCATCCCGCGTGGTAAAATATCTCAACCGACCACTCCTCTGTCTTTGCGAGAACTACCATGAATTTGCACGAATCTTGCGACACAACGGTTATGTTGTGTTGATCTGGAACCACCCCTGATCGGTATGTAAAAGCTTGTATGCGTTGCTGGCGGCGTAGCTGCCAGCACGCATACAAGCCCTTTCATACCCTACATACTAAAATACACCCATGACGTTTACACACATTGACACCGAGCGCTTGCGCTTGCGGCGCTTTCAGGCGAGCGATCTGCCAACTTTACTGGCCTATCGCAACGATCCGCAAGTGGCGCAGTTTCAGAGTTGGCAACTGACTGAGGAGGCCGAGCTGCGCGATGCCATCGACCACTGGGCAAGCATCGAGCCGGATATGCCCGGCAGCGGCTTTCAGCTCGCGGTCGAGCTCCGTGAGACGGCTACGCATGTCGGCGATTGCTTTTTAAACGCCTGGAGTACGACGATCGCCAGGGCGAATTAGGCTATACCCTGGCGCGCGAACACCAGGGCTACGGCTTTGGTACCGAGATGGTGCTTGCGCTGATACGCTATGCCTTCGTCGATCTCGCATTGCACCGCGTGATCGCGCTCACCGACCGCGAGAACATCCGCTCCGCCGCTCTCATGGAGCGCGTTGGCATGCGCCGCGAAGGCCATTTCCGCCAGAGCTTCTTCAATAAAGGCTCCTGGCGCGACGAATATCAGTATGCGCTGCTGCACAGCGAGTGGCTCGCCTTGCAAGGATAAAAGATGTCTGGCGATGGTGTAGGCAGTGCTTCATACCACCGCCATAAGGAATCGAAAAGCCGATGTCGTACGACATCGGCTTTTCTTCTGGCGGGGATGACGGGATTCGAACCCGCGATCTCAACCTTGACAGGGTTGCATGTTAGGCCTCTACACCACATCCCCAAAAACGAACTGGTGACCCCAGCGGGATTCGAACCCGCGATCTTCACCTTGAGAGGGTGACGTCCTAGGCCGCTAATCACCGAAGTCTTAGAC
>JAAUTF010000230.1 GCA_012031775.1 Candidatus Altimarinota bacterium
ACGCGTGTGGCGGCGGAGTTGCGGCCAGTGCCGCACCCGCAAGAGGCGCGCTGGAGCGAGGTGCAGGCGGCCGCCGCACACGATCTCGCCTGGTATCGTGCGCAGGGGTTTGCCTATGTCGTGGCCTCTTCCAAACGTTGGGGGTCGTTGGAGTTGCCCGCAAGGTACACGCCGCTGCTGGCCGCTGGCGAAGCGCAGGAGTTCGGTTCGAACCGCCGTGGCGAGCTGCTTGGCCCGCGGCTGGTGGCGTTTCCCACCGGCCTCTCGGTCTCCGACGTGCATATCCGCCCTGCGGGAACAGCGCGCATCGGTGCGGCTACGCTTGTCGGCGTCAATCGCGGCAGGCTCGACGGCGAAGGTATCACACCGTCGGAAACATTTCGTGCTGGCGCTATCGTCGGCCTGCGTAGCTTCTGGCAAGTGGAGGAACGTTTCACCGCAGATTACTTTATCTTCGTCCACATCCTCGACGCAGCGGGCAACCGCGTCGCCCAGCGCGATGCAGCTCCCTGGCAGGGTCGTTACCCAACCAGTTCCTGGCAGCCGGGCAGCCTCTTCGTCGATGTCAGCGATGTGATCTTGCCGCCCACCATCGCTCCTGGCGAGTACCGCATCGTGGTCGGCATGTTCGACCCGGCAACCTTCGCGCGCCCGCCGGTTTCCCTCGACGGTGTGGGGCAGCCCGAGGGCCTAATCGAGTTGACGATGATCCGGGTGGTGCCGTAGGGGCCTAGCAGGCGCGCCACTACCGCGCCCTACGGAATAACAAAAATCCCCATCTGGCTAGGCGCGCCGACCTCTGGGTCTTCGGGGCCGATCGGCAGCAAGCGTACCTCATAGCCATTGCGTGCGGCGACAGCCTCGGCCCAGGCGGCGAACTCGGCGCGTGTCCACTCGAAGCGGTGGTCGCTGTGGCGCAGTGAGCCGCCATCGAGCGTCTCGTAACGCACGTTAAACGCGGCGTTTGGCGTCGTCAGCACCACCGTGCGCGGGCGCGCATGGCCGAAGAGCGCCCGCTCGAAGGCATGCAGTCGTGCAAGATCGAGATGCTCGATAACCTCCACTACAGCTGCTGCATCGAAGCCTTTCAGCCGATCATCGCGGTAGGTAAGCGAGCCCTGGATAAGCTGAACGCGCTGTCGCTGCAGCTCCGGCAGCCGCGCGAGGCGTTCCTGCGCGCGCTCCAGGCTGCGGTAGGCTACGTCCATACCAAGGATAGTGGTGAATTGTAGCTCGCCCAGCAGCAGTTCCAGCAGTCGCCCTTCGCCACAGCCCAGGTCGAGCACACGCTGCGCGCCCGATCGCTTTAGCGCTGCCAGCGTGGCACCGAGCCGCTGCTCGTGCAAGCTGATGCGCCGCTCGTACACGGTGGGGCGCTCGACTTCCTCTTCGTCGCTTGCCTCCTCTGGCTCCAGCCGCGCCAGCGCTGCGCGCACCAACTGCCGCCGTTTGAGGTAGCGCGCCGCGATCAGGTCGCGCTCCGGGTGGTTCACCAGCCAGCCCGCGCCGCGTCGCAGCAATTTGTCGATTTCGTCTAGTCCAAAATAATAATGTTTGTCGGCGTCCAATACCGGGATCAGCACATAGAGGTGCGTGAGCAGATCGCTGAGGCGCAGCACGCCGCGCAGCGTAAGTTTCACATAACGGCTCATTCCCCACTCGGGAAACTGTGGGTCGAGCGGCACGGCCTCTGTTCTGATGTTGTAACCAAGCGGCGCAAACAGGCGCTCGATCATATCCGGGCCGCCGCGCACCGGCAGTGCTGTGATCTGCGCCTCTAGGGCTATCGGTGTGGCGGCAAGCTCGGGGCGCTCGCGCGATCGCCCGTTCAACGCTGTGCCGAAGACTTCGGCGAGAGCCACGCTGAGAAACGATGAGGCGACGGTAGGGCCGGTCGGTTTGACGTATTGGTCGAGCAGGCCCTCAGCACCTGCGCTACGCCCGCGAACCAATGCCACCGGGTCGATATCCAGCAGCAGCGCGACCGTGCAGCGCTCGGCGCTTGCCTCGGGGTAGAAGACATGGAGGTTGCCAAAGGAGATCGCGAAGCTCTGCACCCGCGCCGGATTCTTCGCCAGCAAATAGCCTAGCTCGTCGGCGGGCTCGTGTGTGGTACTGATCGTTAACAACATCGTTTATAACCTCGGATCGACAGGCTCGCTCTCCAACGCGAGCACGCCGAAGACGCATTCGTGGACGCGCCGCAGCGGCTCTTTGCGCACGAAACGCTGCAAGCCCTCAATGCCGAGCGCGAACTCGCGCAGCGCCAGCGAGCGTTTGCCCGCCAGCCGCGGGAACGCAGCCGCTCTAGGTGCTCCGGCGCGCTGTACTCAGGCCCGTAGATGATACGCAGATATTCTGGCCCCCGGCATTTGATCGCTGGCTGCAAAAGGCCACGTGGCCGCGCACGATGAATTCCAGCGGTTTGACCACCATGCCCTCGCCGCCGCGTCCGGTTAGCGTCTCCCACCACGCCACCGCGGCCGCCACGCTCTCGGCATCGGTCAGGTCGACCTCGCGTGTCGCGGTGGTGAGCAGCAGCGGCTGATCGTAGCTGTCGGCTGCCGCCAGCCGTGCCAGGAGATCCATATGCCAGCGGTGGTTTTTGTTGATATGCACCGCACCTTCGCTTGCCAGCAGATGAAACGGTGCCAGCCGCAGATCGTCCAGGTCGTTGACCGGCCAGCAGTAGCGCGCATAGGCCGCGCGGTAATCCGCCGCCATCTGTGCTCGTCGCCCGTAACGCTCCTGGAGCGCAAGCGCTTCCGGCAGCCGCGCCGCTGTGGCTTCAAGTGCTGTCAGGGCCTCCTGCATCGCCAGCGCGGCAGCAGCAGCCACCGGGGCGTACTGCTGCCCGCAGCAGCGCCTGCGCTTTCGCGCTCCAGGGCAGCAGCTCGCAGTCGAGCAAGAGCCAGTCGCTGCGCAGCTCCTCAAAAGCCCGGCAGCTTCAACGGCAGCGAAGAGCTTGTCGAGGAATTGTCTCTGCAATTGGCGATCGTCGAAGAAGGGTCGCCCGGTGCGGGTGTACACTACGCCGGTGCTTGCACGATCGCCGAAGTGCTTGCTGGCCGCAACATCGTCGCGGCAGAGCACCACGATCGCGCGCGAACCCATGTGCTTCTCTTCGCAGAGCACCTGGCTCACACCGTTGCTGCGATAGTAGGCGAAGGCCTCGGCGGGGTGTTCGAGCAGGCCGGGCCGCTGGCTTGTCTCGCTCGGCGACATCGTCGGCGGCAGATAGATTAGCCAGCGCGGGTCGATAGCAAAGCGGCTCATCACCTCTAACGCGGCAATGGCGTTCTCCTCGCGGATCGTCACCTGGCGTTGCAGTTCGGTGTTGATAATGCGCTTGCCCAGCACATCGGCGATGTCGAGCAGTTCATCGTGCTGTTGCTGGGCGCTGAGTGCTGGTGTCTGCTCCGGCAGCAAAAATGGTCGCATCGGTTGTGCATAAGTCTGCTGCGCTGGCACACTTACCAACTCGCGCTCTGGGTAGCGCAGTGCCGTCAATTTGCCGCCGAAGACGCAGCCAGTATCGATGTTGATGGTATTGTTCAGCCATTCCGGCTCAGGCACCGGTGTATGGCCATAGACAACCATGGCCGCGCCGCGGTACTCGGCTGCCCAGTTGTAGCGCACTGGCAGGCCAAATTCGTCGGTCTCGCCCGTTGTTTCGCCGTAAAGCGCGAACTCGCGCACGCCGCCCGAGCCGCGTCCCTGCATCGCCTGCTTCATGCCAGCGTGGGCGACCACCAGTTTGCCGTCGTCGAGCACATAATGGCTGATCAGGCCGTCGATAAAATCGGCAATCTGGCTACGGAACGCCGACGGCTCGTTCTCAAGCTGGGCCAGTGTCTCGGCAAGGCCGTGCGTGATCGATACATCTTTGCCTTGCAACTTGCGCCGCAGCTTTACATCGTGATTGCCCGGCACGCATAGTGCTGTGCCAGCCCCAACCATCGCTATAACTAGCCGCAGCACTGCTGGCGAGGCCGGTCCACGGTCGACCAGGTCGCCGAGGAAGATCGCCTTCCGCCCGGCGGGGTGCGCCCAGAAATCAGCAGTCAGCGTACGAAATTCAGCATTGGGTGGGGCTGCCTGCCATTGAGTTGCCAGCATCAAGCTGCGCAGCAGGCTGCCTGCTGCCTGCTGACTGCTGATTTCTCACAAAGCCAAGGCGCTCCAGCAAGTCCACCAGTTCGTCGTAACAGCCGTGGATGTCGCCGATAATATCGAAGGGGCCGTGATCGTGGCGGCGGTTGTTCCAGAGCGCCTGGCGCTCGATAGTGGTAGCTGCAACCGCTTCCGGGCTGCTCAGCGTGAAGATATAACGGAAGCCCTCGCGTTGTAGGCCACGCAGCGAGCGCCGCATCTCACCGAACTGGCGGCGAACAACGTGGGGGCCGAAATCGCGGTCGGGCCGCGTTTTGTTGCGCTCTTGACAAATACGCTCTGGTAGGTCGAAGACGATTGCCACCGGCAAAACGTGGAACTCGCGCGCCAGCGCGAGCAGCGGCTTACGCGCCTCGGCCTGCACATTCGTCGCGTCGATCACCGTGAGCCTACCGGATGCCAGCCGCTTACGCGCGATATAATGCAGCACCTCGAAGGCGTCGCCTGTTGCCGACTGATCGTTCTCATCGTCGGCGACCAGGCCACGGCATGTGTCGGAAGAGAGGATCTCGGTGGCGCGGAAGTGTGTGCGCGCGAACGTCGATTTGCCAGCGCCCGATGGCCCGATCAACACCACAAGGGAAAGCTCAGGAAGTGTTATCTGCATGGCTTCATTATAATCGTGTAGCGCGCCGAATGACAGGTATAATGATTATGCAGACGGTATCGCTGTAAGAGCTTCCAGAGCATGCTCTACGCATGGGAGCGCCTCACACCGATAGAGAACGCACGTAACAAGGGCGGCCATGTGCGCCGCTGAACCGCCGATAGCACCAGCTATCGCCTTTTTATGGAGGGTTATGTGAAGAATATCACCAAAATAGCGCTTTTTGGCGTCGGGGCGTTAGTATCGCTTGGCCTGGCGGGCATCGTAGCGTTGGTAATTGCTGCGCGCACTGTGGCAGCTCCTGATACACTTGGCGTGCGCGATGGCAAACTCGCGCCGTGCCCGCCGACACCAAACTGTGTCTCGACCCAGGCCGACGATCCGCAGCAGCAGATGGAGCCGATCGCCTTCAGCGGCCCGCTGGCGACGGCGCGCGATACGGTGCTCACGATGCTGAGCGCCCAGCCGCGGGCTGAGATCGTGGCTGCGAACCCAGATTATATTCACGCGGTCTTTCGCTCGCCCACTATGCAATTTCCGGACGATGTGGAATTTTACTTCGACGAGGAGGCTAGCCTGGTGCATTTCCGTGCCGCAGCGCGCCTTGGCCGTGACGATTTAGGCGTTAATCGTACGCGGATGGCGCAGCTGAGCGCTACATTGGCAGAAACGTTTGGCCCGCGCTGAGAGCAATGGAGGAATCAGGAGGCAGAAGTGGCGCACCAGGCTAGCGTGATCACGCCCGGTAGCTGCAAGCGTTCCCTACGCCTGCTGAGCGCCGCCCCTGATTGTTGACTTCTCGTTTAGGGTAGTCGAATCGGCTCGCGCACACGGATCTGGGGCATCAAGCCGGTGGCAGGTTGCTGTTTAAGAAAGCGTAGCAGCACGCTGTTGAAGAGTTCGGCTTCGTCGAGGAAAGGGAAGTGGCGGCTGCTTGGCATCAGCACGACTTCAGAAGTTGGAATATCGTCGAAGAGATCGATCTGATTGGGGCTCACAATATCGTCACGGCCGCCATGGACAATCAGCGATGGTACGCGCAGGCGATCAAGTTCAAGGCTGAGATCGGTGCGCAACATCGAGCTGACGGCGCGCCGGAGTGTGTTCGCACTCGACTTAACGCTATCGTCGATCACTTCGCTCACAGCGGGATCGTTCGTCTCACCCAGGAAAAAACGAAAGAGCTGTCGACGCAGCCACGGCAGGCGGGCGAAAGCATCGGCGAAGAGGGGCCGATCGGTGAGCTTCAACAGCCAGGAGAGCGAATCGCCGTTGATCGGCGCGCCGACGGTGGCAACGCGCGTGATGCGCTCGGGGTAGTTGATCGCCGTCTTCAGCGCTACCATACCGCCCATGGAATGACCCACGAGCTGCACTCGGTCGATACCAAGCGCGTCGAGAAAACGGATCACCTGGTCGGAGTAATTTTGAATGCTCTCCTGCGTTTGTTTACGGCGTGAGTCGCCGAAGCCCCAGAAATCGAACGAATAGGTGCGGAAGTTGTCAGCGACAACTTCCATCGTCGGGAACCAATAGCGCCAGCTACCGAGCCAGCCATGCAGAAAGAGCACCGGTCGCCCGCGGCCAAAAACTTCATAGTGAACGACCTGATTGTCGATAACGACGATACTCATGCTGCGCCTCTATCCCACTACTCATGCGTCTATCTTAACGTATGAGTGAACCAATTTCCCGTATTTATGGCTTAGATGCGGTATAAATGCCGATCTTCGTTGAGAATGACGAAAGTGTCAACTTGTGCCACCGCTGGTGCGAGCACGTAGCACCGACATACTTGTTTCGCGGTCGTGCAAGGAGCGCCGCAGCCGCCACTGCAAGGTGGCGATGTCTTCTGAGATGGTGCGCAAATTATGCATTTCTTGCTCCAGCTCTTCGAGCAGGGTGCGCGCATTCAACCCAACGACCGTGTTCGTCTGTTCGATCTGAATAGCACCGACCCGATCTTGAATAGCGGCTAGCAGGCTGAGCAAATATGCCCAGGCTTCATTATCTTGCTCAGATGAGCTACGCGCCGTGTGATTACGGTTATCGAGAAAAAATTGAATCTGGCTCTGTAACGCGCTGATTCGCTGTTCTAACTGGGTAAGCGCCGTCTGATCGGGGCCAACGATAGTGTACGCTGGCGTCTGTGTGCTGATAACTTCGGGCTGGCGATAGCTTGTCACTACCTGTTCAAGTTGGTCTTGCAGGTAGGCGATCGAGGTGCTGAGCTGCGACTGACGCAGTGTGACGGCCTCTTGTTCGCTCAACATATCGAGCAGCATCTCACGCAGCTGCGCGTTCTCGCGTGCTGAGCGCAGAGCCTGCTGATGCAGCAGGTGTGGTACGAACCACAGCAGTAGGGCAAGCAGAGTCAATACGGCGATGCCGAGCGCGACAAAAAGCGCGGTCATAGAATTCCTCCTGTCGATATTAGTATAAACAAGAGGCTCATCTAGAATCAAAGGGGTAGGATGACAGCTGCATTACACCTGTTCTACGCGCTTCTAATGCGAGATATGGCGCAGATCCGCAGTCGTCTGCCATCGCTTGCCATCGCCGATTACTACCAAATTTTAATCATGGGGTTTGTCGGACAATAAGTACACGATCGAGGTCGGCGAGATCGCGTACGATCTGTAGCTGAGCTTGAGGAAAGACGGCGCGCGCGTAGCTTGTAAGTGTTTCGGCCTGCCAGCTGCCGATCTCCAACAACAGCGCTCCATCTGGTGTGAGCGCAGCCGGAGCCTGAGCGAGGAGCCGCTGGTAGATCATGGTGCCGTCGGGGCCACCATCGAGCGCCAGGCGCGGCTCGTGGGCCAGCACGTTGGTATCTACCTCGGCGAGGATGGTGTAAGGTGGATTGCTAACAATAATGTCCAGCGGGGCTGGCAGCGGTGTAAGCAGATCGCCGTGCAGGAGCGTTACCCGGGCTTCAACCTGGTGGCGCACGACGTTCTCAGCCGCTACGGCAAGCGCGTCGTGTGAAAGGTCGACAGCGTAGACATGTGCTGCGGGCAACTCAAGGGCGAGCGTCACAGCTATGGCACCGCTGCCGGTGCCGATGTCGGCGATGCGTGGTGCGGCAAAGCGCGCAGCTATCTGCAGGGTTTGCTCAACGAGCAGTTCGGTCTCGGGGCGCGGCACGAGCACACGGCGATCGACGAGGAAGTCGTAGCCATAAAAGGCTTTATGGCCGAGGATGTAGGCTACTGGCTCTAGCGTGCTTCGGCGCGCGATCAGCGCTTGAAACGCTGCGTGCTGCGCCGGGCTCAGCAGGGCATCGCGTTCAGCTAACACGCGGGTACGCGGCCAATGCAGCACAGCGGCGAGCAGTAATTCCGCATCAAGGCGCGGCGTAGCGCTGTATGGGCGCAGCGCATCGGTGGCGCGGAGCAGCGCAGCGGCGAGCGGCGATGGTGCAACACTCATACCAACAGTGTAGCATGCATCGGGCCAGGCGGCGGGCAATGGGCGCAGCATGGCTGCGCCCGTGCCTTGGTATACGAAGATCGCAAAATTTATTCGAGCGCGCCGAGTGCATTCGCCAGCGCATCCGCAAGGCGTCCGGCGTGCGCAAAGGCGACTGGGTAGGGCATAACTTCACGCTCGATCAAGTCGCTCGACCAGCGATAGCGTGTCAGCGTTGCACTAGGATGCTCTCCGTCTCCTAGCTCGACCTCCCAGTAGTTCAGTTCTGCGCCGTCGCGCTGGGGCGGCGCAGAGCGCAGCTGGCTCAACGCGCTTGCGGCGTCGCATTCCACAATAGCGAGCGGTTCCTCTAGAAAAGCCAGCTGCGCTATGGTGGCTTGCCAGTACTTCAAGGCGCTCGCTGCGATTCTGGGGTGCA
>JAAUTF010000231.1 GCA_012031775.1 Candidatus Altimarinota bacterium
GCGGAGTTCAGAACACCGTCGCGGCGTTTTCCAGAACCTGCCCGGCGTCGGCGATCTCTTGAAGAACGTGCAAAGCGGCCAGCCGCCGGCCGGGTCGGGTTTCGGCACCAACGCCGCGCCCGCGCAACAGCAAAGCCAACTGGGCGTCGCTGTTCTGACCGCGATGATCGCCGCAGCGAAAGCCGACGGTCATGTCGATCAGGCCGAAAGCCAGAGAATCTTCGGCCAGATGGAACAAGCCGGTCTGAGCGGCGAAGAGAAGGCGTTCCTTCTCGGCGAATTGGCGAAGCCGTTGAACGTCGAAGACGTGGCGAAGCACGCCACGACGCCGGAAACGGCGGCGCAGCTTTACACGGCGTCGGTCATCGTCGTCGACCAAGCGAACGATCGCGAGCGCAACTACCTTGCAATGCTGGCGCAGCGCATGAACGTCCCCCAGGGTTTCATCGATCAACTGAACCGGGAACTCGGGCGCTGAAATGGATTTGAAGGCGTATCTCGATCGTGTCGGATTCGAAGGCACCCCGCGCCCCGACCTGGACACGCTGACGCGTCTGCACCGCGGCCACGTGGAAAATATTCCTTACGAGAATCTCGACGTGCAGTTCGCCCGCCCGTGTCGCGCGACTCCGGCGGCGACCTTCGACAAGATCGTCGACGCGCCGCCGCCGACGGTGCCACGCTTCGAGTCCGGTCCCTGTCGCGTGGCCATCCCGGAGGGCGTGCAAGCTGAGTGTGGCGACCTGGTGGTGCTGGCCGACCGCAGCCAACCCGATGGCCCGACGATTCGATTGGCCGTGATCCGCCTGCCCGCCACCGGCCCCAACCCTAGCCCGACGCCGGTGGTATATCTGGCCGGTGGGCCTGGGCAGGCGGGCAATGTCGGGTTGCCAGTATTTACCACTGCCGCGTATCCCAGCAGCCGACTGCGCGAGCACCATACCCTACTGCTGCTCGATCAGCGCGGCACCGGCGTTTCAGAGCCATCACTCGCCTGCCCCGAGATGGACGCCGTCGACGCCCAGCCCGACGAGACGCCCAGCACAGAGGAGACCAACCAGCGAACGCTTGCCGCCGTGCGCGCCTGCCATAGCCGCTTGCTCGCTGAGGGCGAGGATCTGGCCGCCTATACGACGGCAGCGAACGCCGCCGATGTCAATGATTTGCGGCTCGCGCTCGGCGTCGCGCAGCTCGATCTGTACGGTGGCTCCTACGGCACGCGGCTGGCGCTGACGGTGTTGCGTGATTATCCGCAGGCAGTGCGGAGTGCGGTGCTCAGCTCCGTGCTGCCGCCCCAGGCGGATCTCTGGAGCGGGCGCGCGCTGGCCTTCGACGCTGCGCTCGAAACCATGTTCGCCACCTGCGCCGCCGACCCGGCGTGCAATATCGCCTTCCCCAATCTCCGCGCGTCGTTTTCCGTGGCTGCGGCACAGCTCGACGCCGAACCGGTCACGCTGCGGGCTCGCTCGCTGGTCGGAGGGCAAATCTACCCGGTGCGAATCGATGGAGAGGTCTTTGCCAGGGCCATCTATTTCATGCTCCTCTTACCGTCGCTCGTGCCCTTCACACCAGCCCTGATCGATAGCGCGGCCAACGGGGAGTATGCAGCAATCACGATCCCATTTGCCTTTATCTTCGGCACGAGCGAAGGTGTCAGCCAGGGCATGTCGAACTCGGTGAATTGCAGCGACGAAATTCCCTTTGTCTCCGAGCAGGATGTTCAGGCCGTTCAGGGGCAGATCCTGCCCGAACTGCGGGCTGAGACGCAGGGTGCCTTCGATTTTGCCAAAGCCCAGTGTGCGCTCTGGAACGTCCCACCGTCGCCGGCGATCGAGAATCAACCGGTGGTGAGCGACGTGCCGACCTTGATTCTGTCCGGCCAGTTCGATCCGGCCACGCCACCAAGTTATGGGGAGGAAGCGGCGCAAACACTGGGCCGTAGCACGGTCGTGGAACTGGTGGGGTCGTCCCACGATCCCGCGTCGGCCAGCCCGTGTGGCGTGACGATTGTGCAGAGCTTTTTGCAGGATCCTGCCGCGACGCTGGACACCAGTTGCGCCGACGACGCACCGATCGTGTTCGCGACGGAGATCCCGGCCGAGGCAATTGCGGTGACCAACGCGGATGTGCCGACGCCGTAGCGTTACCGCGGCCAGACTTGCACCGCACGTTGCTCGTTGAGCAGCACACGGGCGAATCAGGTCAAGCGATGCCGTGCCGGTGCGCCGTCCGTCCTGCACGGCGCACCGGCATACGATAGGAGACCACTATGTACATTCCTACACAGCGCAACCCGTTGACGAACGACGCCCTCAACCCGCTGCTGAATGAGTCGATTAATCCGTTGACAAACGACGCCCTCAACCCGCTGCTGAACGAGTCGATTAATCCGTTGATGAACGACGCCCTCAACTATCTGGCCAACGACGCGCTCAACCCGCACACGAACGGCGCGATCAACCCGCTCGTCAACGAAGCTGTCAACCCACTCAACAACGGCGCGTACCCAGGGCCGCTCTTCTTTCACATCCAGGGGACGTTCGCGGGCTTTGGTGTCGCGGCCGACGGCGACATCCTGGCGTTGTTCAATGAACTGCTCACCCATGCGGGAACGGCCGTTCCTGTTGGCGACATGCTGGCGATCTTCGACACCGGCAACCGCTGGGTCGGCTATCTGCTGCCGAACGGAGCGGGCGGCTATGCACGCTTCGACATCGCCGGCCAATGGGTCGGCTACGCACACTAAGGAGAGAGTATGAAGATATCAGGCAACGTATCAAACATCGCCAGGCAGACAGCAGGGGAAACTGAGGGAACTGAAGCTGCCAGCGCGCCGGCTCCAGTCGTTTCTTTCACGCCAATTGTGCTGTCGGCACCGAGTCGTGGCGTGGATCTGTCCCTGCGCGTTTCCGCGCCGGCCACAGGACATAGCCTCCCGATCATTGTCTTCTCACACGGAAATGGACAGTCGATGTACGGGTACGGGCCGCTGGCCCATTTTTGGGCGGCGCACGGCTTTGTCGTGATCCAACCCACCCACCTCGACTCGCGAACGCTCCGGCTCGGTCAGGACGATCCCCGGCGCTCCTTGCTCTGGCGCTCCCGCGTTGAGGATGTGAAGTGCGTCCTCGATCAACTCGACGGTATTGAAGCGGCTGCTCCGGTAATCACCGGGCGCCTCGACCGTAGCCGCATTGCCGTAGCCGGGCATTCATGGGGCGGGCAGACGGCGAGTATGCTCCTGGGCGCGCAGCATCCTCATCCCGAGGATGGATCGATGGTGAACATGGTCGATGATCGCGTCAAGGCGGGCGTGCTGTTTGCCGTGCCTGGCCAGGGCGGCACTGACCTGAGCCCATTCGCGGCCGAGCATTTTCCGTTCATGCACCCTAACTTCTCCCACATGACAACGCCAACGCTTGTGGTGGCCGGCGACCGTGATTATGGTCGTATGACTACGCGCGGCCCCGACTGGTGGGCAGATGCGTACGTGATGAGCCCGGGTCCCAAGTGCTTATTTACAGTGTGGGGAGGCGAGCATGCACTTGGCGGAATTCCCGGCTACGAAGCGGCAGAGACGACCGACGAGAATCCCGATCGCGTCGCTGCAGTCCAACGGCTATCCTGGGCCTACCTCCGCAGCACACTCTACCCCGCTAACCAGGCCTGGCCACAAGCCGTTGCGGCACTGTCGGAGCGCGACAATCCACAGGGTCGCGTTGCATGCAAGTGATTGGTATCGATCAGCTCAGACACGAGGATCGTTGTGACGAGCTGCATTGACCGCACGAAAAAGGACACACCATGACCACCGGCCCACAGAAACGACAACAGACCGTCACCAATGTTGCCCTTTCGTGGTTTCTGGGCACGGCACTGCTCGGCCTGCTCACCACGCTGACCTCCGCACACTCGATGGTTGCTTACTGGATGCTGCTGCTCACCGGCCTGCTCACCGGGCTGGTGCAGTGGCGCTTGCTGCGCCCATACATGGGGAGGGCGTGGCAATGGGCGGCGGCCAGCGCAGGCGGCTGGATTGTGGGCCTGCTGCTGACGGTCGGCGTGCTGTATGCATTGGGCTTCATCTTTATCGGGCGCATGGGTAACCCGATGCCCGCATTTTCGATCGGCCTCGTCAAGACGATGGAGGTGTTGGTATATACGGCTATCTTCGGCATCCTGGGGACGGTGCAGGCTATCCCACTGCGACGGGCACTGCCCACGGGCGCGAACTTCTGGGTGCTGTGGAGCGCGCTGGGTGGCACGCTATTGGGGCTGACGATGCAGATCACGTGTACGCTGGGCGGCAGCGGCTTCTTCACCTCCCGCTTGCTGCTGGACGCCGTCGCGGACAACACGGTGCCCTTCTGCGTCAACATCGGCCTGACGCTGCCCCGCCTGCAAACCGTCGAGCCGGTCGTTAATGTGATTCCGCTCAGTTGGGCGGCGCACGCGCTCGGCTGGGCGGCCTACGCAGGCGTAACGGCCTTCGCCATGCGCCGCCTGCTACGCCAGAACGCCGACTAGCCCCGTGCGCCGACGGCGCGGCAGCGCGGCGTGACGGCATTGCCGCGCTGCCGCATCAGGAAGGCACAACGGTCTTTCTCACAACTCACAACCTGGCAGAAAAGGAAAGGTATCATGACTTCGTATACTATCCCGGTTCAGATTGCGTTTGTAATATCTCTACTCCTCAGTTATTTTTTCACCGTTCCGTGGCTCATCTATAACTATAGAAAGTACGGACACTTTACCTGGTGGCACTCGTTCATTGTCTACTTATTCATTTTCTATATACTAACTGCCTTTGCCCTCGCTTCTACTACCCTTGCCCACCACGAGAAATACGTGTGCGTTTCAATCTCCTGATACGGTCCACGCTTCTTGGATGCCATTCTCATTTATACGCGATATTGTGGAGGATGCGGCAATTGTATGGTCACGACCATCTACTTATGCTCGGGCGCTATCACAACCTGCGCTTCTGCAAGCGATATTTAATTTTCTATTGCTGCTTCCATTCGGCATGTATATGAGCTATTTCTTCCAGCAACGGCTCCCGTGGGTACGCATCTTTGGAATGGGTTTTGCGCTTTCACTCTTTTTTGAAGTAACGCAGATAACAGGAGTATATGGCATATATACCTGTCCATATCGAATATTTGACGTTGATGACTTGCTCTTGAATAGCACAGGCGCTCTGCTAGGATTTAGCCTGGCATCAATGGTCTTGTCTGAGTTTCCGCCTCGACAAAGCCTGCTTGCCCGAAAAGAGCAACTCCTTCAGCAGGCAGGTGTGTTGCCACTCGTACAACTCCTCGCTGCAGCGGTAGATGGATTCATTGTTTACCTCTGTCAGTTAATGATCACCCGCTTCCTGCTCTCCAACGAACTTGCGACATGGCTCCCTACAACAGTGGGTGCGCTTGTTGTTTTCTTTGTTGTGCCGTTACTGTGGCATGGGAGAACTCCAGGTACACGTCTCATGCGCTTTAAGCTGACGCTTTATGAAACCGATAGATCATTGCACACAGCACTGCTTGTGAGAACCCTGGTATTTTATCTCCCATGGCTGATTCCGACACTGGTTGACGGATTGGGCAAAATCCCGTTGGATAGCGACTCAGCTTTTTATCCAGCTTTTATGATCATCCTAGCAGGACTATCAGTCGCCATCTTGTTCATGCAGGTTGGGCTACTCGTACACGTTGCGCTAGTTATTACCAGTAAAGGACGCCGACGCTTTTATTTTGATGTTGCTGCACATCTCCTGCCGTGCAAAATATGATCGATAGTTAAAAGGAGTCTATCGCCATGTCTTCCGTTTCTTCCGACCACCTGCGGGGCTCAGGAAAGAGCCCTGCCACGCCCGCGGAGCGACCCGCGAGACCGGCACCGATGCCGGCCGGCGTGGAATACCATCGCGTACTCGCTGGCGAGAAACGCCGCATCGGGCGCGGCATCCTCGCCATTATGCTCCTGCTGGTTGGGGCCGTCGTCTTCATCAACGTCATCGCCAGGGGCGCGGCGGTCATCGACCTGCAAATGGGCAACACCACTCCGATCCTCGGTGGCACCGACCACACGCCGCTCTACCACGCCAGCGTCATGTTCGCGCTCGCCCTGCTCATTCCGTGGAGCATGGTCATCCAGCGATGGCTCTACGGTGTGCCCGGTCCCTCGCTGCACTCGGTGGTGTCGCGGTTCCGGTTCGACGTGTTTGGCCGGGCGCTCCTGCTCTTCAGCCCCGTCTGGATCGTCGTCAACATGCTCGGTGCGTTCTTCACACCCAGTGAGCAGGGTTTCTGGTCGCATACGGACTTGATCGGCATCTTCATCGGAACGCTCCTGCTGACGCCGCTGCAGGCGGCGGGCGAGGAGTATGGCGTGCGCGGACTGGTCTTCCGGGTCGCCGGGAGCTGGGCCCGTGGGTCGCAGGCCGGGCTGGTCATCGGTGTTCTGGTCTCGAGCGTGGTGTTCATGGCCATCCACGGTTCAACCGACCCGTACATCAACGTGTGGTACTTCGTTCTAGCAGCCGGGTTGGCGCTGATAACATGGCGCAGTGGTGGCATCGAGATCGCGGTCGTGCTCCATGCCGTGCTCAACACGGTCAGTCTCATCGGGGCCACCCTCTTGCGCGTCGACCTTGGCACCGTGCTCCAAGACCGATCGGCAGGTGTGGGTTCGCCCTACCAGCTCGTGCCCACGCTTACGGTTGTCGTGATCACCGCAGTGGTGTGGTGGCGCACGCGGCGAACCGGCCCCGCTCTGACTCCCGCGCGCACCCCGCTCCGCCCTGACGCGCGGCCCGGTACCAGCGGCGCGGTTGCCGACGACCCCATCGAATCTCGAAACAATCGGTGACGGAACAATGCGCGACTAGAGCGCCGGTAGAGCATTCGTTGTTGGCGTATGGCGGGCAGCGAAGCTACCCGCCATACGCCAACAACGAAAGATTCTCGGAGACCCCTTTTACATTAGCAAAAACACCCGTCTTGGGGAATATGCAAAAACCTCCATGTTGGGTGCCGAAAGGAGCAGCAGCCATGATTCTGATTACTGGAGCGACCGGAATGGTGGGCAGCGAAGTCGTCAAGCGATTGTCTGCCCAGGGCGTGCAGGTGCGCGCGGTCACGCGCGATCCACGGAAGGCGGAAGTCAATCCGCTCCCATCCGTCGAGCTCGTCCACGGCGATTTTGAGGATCCGGAGTCGATGCGGAAGGCATGTTCCGGCGTAGACCGGGCGTTCCTGTTGACCAACTCGACCGAACGCACGGAGCAGCACCAGATCGCCTTCACGCACGTGGCACAACAGAGCGGCGTTCGGCACATCGTGAAGCTATCACAGCTGCATGCCGACGCAGGCTCGCCAGGACGGTTCCTTCGCTATCACGCGGCGGTCGAAGCGGCCATCCAGGCATCCGGTCTCACATTCACGTTTCTGCGCCCGAATCTGTACATGCAGGGCCTGCTGAACTTCCGGCAGAGTATCCAGCAGCAGAGCGCCTTCTTCGCCGCAGCCGGTGACGCGCGCATCAGCACGGTGGACGTGCGCGACGTGGCGGACGTGGCAGTTGCGGCGCTGACCAGCGCACAACACGACAACACGATCTACTCGCTCACCGGGCCGGAGGCCTTGACGTTCACCGACATGGCGCGACAGCTATCGAAGGCCCTTGGCCGCACCATCACATTTGTCGATGTGCCGCCCGAAGCCATGCGGGTGACGCTGGCCGACTTGGGATTCCCGGCTTGGCAGGCGGACGGGCTGCTCGAAGAGTTCGCAATGTACCGACGCGGCGAGGCTGCTGAGATCGAACCAGGCATGCACGAAGCCCTGGGCCGAGCCCCCGGTTCATTTGACGAGTTTGCGAGCGACTACACCCCGCTGTTCACGTGATGAAGAGACGAAGTGGGTCTGACGTGGCGTTGAGAGAGCCTGCATAACAACCCAGTGGAGCGAACGGCCCACAGCGCGTCGCCTTGCGCGGCAAGCGCTGGCTCGACCTGCGCACCTGGTCGGGCAATCAGGGCATGGTCGCGCTCGCCCAGAAGCTCGGCTTCGGCGACGAGGCGCGCTTTCGGATGGCGCGCCTCGTCGCTGGCCAGTACGACGATGGTCTTGGCTTCGGCATTCTGCGCAGCGCGTGGCAGGCGCGCTACCCGCAGGGTTGTGTGCAGGGAGCATCGATGCCCGACGCTACCGGCAGCACCACCGCGACGGTGGCTATGTAGGTAACAGGAGCACGATGACACCTGATGCACTGGCCATTGTGGACGCCTGGCAGGACGCGGTCAACCGGCAGGATGGCGACGCGGTCGTGGCGCTATCGCACCCTGAAACGTCGAACAAGGGAACAGCTGCGCAGCCCAGGTGCATGCTCTGTGGCGTTGTTCGTTTGTTCGCTGTTTGCCTGTTCTTTCCCTATGTAGCGGCCGCACACTGGGATGCGGTCTTTACCTAGTATTGCATGGCGATGCGCGCGCTTCTGACTCTTGACTTCTGACTTCTGCTGTGGGCTGCGACAGGGGCAACGATGTGGCACGGCTGGCGGCGCATGGTGAAGGGCCGGGCCGTCGATTGACGCCCCTG
>JAAUTF010000232.1 GCA_012031775.1 Candidatus Altimarinota bacterium
CGGTGAAAGCGCTGGACATGTTGCAGGCGATGAACACCGGGCACGATGGCTCAATGACTACGGTACACGCTAATACCCCGCGTGACGCAATTGGGCGTATCGAGACCATGTGCTTGATGGCAGGAATGGATCTGCCGGCGCGCGCCATTCGCGAGCAAGTGGTTTCGGCAGTGCAAATCTTTGTGCAGCAGTCGCGCCTGAAAGACGGCACACGCAAGGTCACACAGATCACGGAAGTGTCGGGCATGGAAGGGGACGTTGTGGTCTTGCAAGACATTTTTGTGTTCGAGCAGACCGGCATCGATGAGCGCGGTAAGATCGTCGGGCAGCTTCGGGCGACTGGGGTGCGACCAAAATTCATCGAGAAGTTCGAGAGTCTGAATATTTACTTGCCGCCAACCATTTTTGGTAATTCAAGCGGCTACGGTTATTAGGGGTTGGCTAGCGCCGGGGTTGGCAGAGTTACCATCAACGCTGGCGATACACTACACACGAAACCAATCATCATTATGGGGAATCTACTGCAGCCTGAAATGTTACCGATCGTGCTAACCGTGGGCGGTCTGCTGATTTTGATCATTCTCGCAATGATCGTCGTGCTACTGCGCGGCTCGGGCAATGATGATGTCAACAAACGCCTTGACACCTTCGCTGGACGCGGTAAAGACACAGCGGGCGAAGGCAGTGCTCGCCAGACACTGTCGCGTATCGACGATGTTGTCACGCGGAGCAAGCAGGGTGGCAACATGGCGCGCGACATCGCGCGTGCTGATTTAAAGGTAACTGTAGCCGAGTTTATTGGCATTAAACTATTGTGCGCCTTAATCGGCGCAGGTGTTGGTGCCTTTATTGGGCGTGCTAACCCGGCGGCGATCTTTTTGTCGGGCCTGGTAGGTGCCATCGTCTTTTCGTTCTTGCCGAATATCTATCTGGCGCAGCGCGCTCGTGGCCGTATCAAAGCATTCAACAATCAGCTTGGTGATACGATTACCATGATGGCGAACGCGTTACGTGGTGGTTATAGCTTTTTGCAAACGCTAGATCTCGTCGCGCGCGAGGCCCCATGCCGATATCGGGTGAATTTCGGCGCGTGGTACAGGAAGTTGGCCTCGGGCGAACGACGGAGGACGCGCTGCAAAACCTGTTACGGCGCATGCCATCGGACGATCTTGAGTTATTGATAACTGCCGTTAATATTCAGATGGAAGTTGGCGGCAACCTGGCGCAGATCCTCGATACGATCGGCCATACCATTCGTGAGCGTGTGCGCATCAAGGGCGAGATACAAACGTTGACGGCGCAGGGCAGAATTTCGGCCTGGGTGATCACTGGCCTGCCGATTGCGCTAGGAATTTTTATTTCGATTATCAACCCGAACTATATGGCACCGATCTTCGAGTTCGGCTTTCCGCCGGAAGCGTGGTGCTGCCTGCCAGTGACATCAGGAGTAATGATCGTGATCGGCTATTTCGCGATCATGAAGATCATCGATATCGAGGTTTAATACTCCAACGGGGGCGGAGATGGGGCCAATTCTGTTTTTAAGCTTGTTTCTGGTGGCCGGGCTGGGCCTAATGTTGTTCGGCCTAGTGCGATCGCGGCAGCCCGATTCGATCGGCGAACGACTAACGCAATACACTGAGCGCTCGCTGTCGCTGGAAGAGCTTGAACTGCAGCAGCCATTCTACCAGCGCGTTATGGTGCCCGCTGCGCGTTCAATGCTGACGACGCTAGGCAAATACGGGCCGAAGCAGAGTGCAGAGCGTTTGCGTACTAATCTACAGCAGGCAGGCAACCCTGGTAATATTACGCCAGCGATATTTGTGGGTTTGCGCGTCGTGCTAGCGTTAGTCTTAGGTTTAATCATTACCTTTGCGACGTTCCGTAGCATGGCGCTTCCGCAGGCGCTGATGTACAGCGCGATCGGCTTTTTGCTAGGATATATGCTGCCAGTGATATGGCTTGGACGCCAAATCACCGGTCGCAAGCGTTCGATCACGAAATCGCTGCCGGATGCACTTGATCTCCTGACGATCAGTGTTGAGGCTGGCCTTGCTTTCGATCTGGCTTTGCAGCGCGTGACGCAGAAATGGGACGATGCGTTGAGCACAGAGTTCAAGCGTGTGCTCTCTGATATTCGGCTTGGTAAGTCGCGGCGCGAGGCGCTGAAAGAGATGGCGACGCGCACTGGTGTTGAGGATGTGCAAACCTTCACAGCGGCGGTGATTCAGGCGGATCAGCTTGGCGTATCGCTCTCGAAGATTTTGCGTCTGCAGGCCGATCAGATGCGTGTGCGCCGCCGCCAGCGGGCTGAGGAGCAGGCGCAACAAGCGCCGATTAAAATGCTCTTCCCTATGGTATTCCTGATCTTTCCGGCGCTATTCGTGGTAATTCTTGGGCCGGCCGTGCCGCGGATCATGAGCGGCCTGGGCGGTCTGTGAGCGAACGTAGAATATAGGGCAATGGCTACTAGTGCCGTAGGGCGTAAAATTAGCAATGATCCGTATCACAAACCAGACACGAAGCAGTACGATAGCGGATCGCGGCGAGCTTGCACGCAGTTTTATAAGTAGGTTGCGTGGGCTGATGGGCCGTGCAAGCCTTGAAGATGGTAGTGGGCTGATTATCTATCCGGAGTGGAGCATCCACACATTTTTTATGCGTTTCCCGATCGATGTGTTGTTCGTCGATCGGAGCGACCGGGTGATGACGGTTGTCGCGGCGCTAGTGCCAAACCGACCGTATGCGGGGGCACTGGGGGCGCGCTATGTCATTGAGTTGCCAGTAGGGCGTATTGCGGCGAGCGGCACGCAGGCAGGCGATCAGCTGCTGTTGGAACCTTCGCCGCATCGGTAATGATGCAATAGGGTTTGCATGGATAGGAATGGTTTGCTGCGCCGGCTTGGGCCGGCGTTGTTATTTGTCGGCTTCCTCAGTCTTTACCTCTTGACGCTGACCGATGTCCATACGTTCGATGCACTCTCGTATGTGCGGGACGTGGATATTAAACCCTGGCGCGAGCTATTTCACCCACATCATTTGGCGTACGGGCCTTTTGGCGCGTTTATCAGCGCTGTGAGCACGCGCTGGGCGACGAGTGCGCTGCTACCTTTGCAGGTAGCAAATGCATTGGCAGGGGCGCTGGGCGTGGCGCTCTTTTATGGGGTGGCGCGGGCGCACCTCGCGAGCCGTGTTCTACCCTACGCGCTGGCGCTAACCCTGGGCGGTAGCTATGCTTACTGGTATTATGCGGTTGAGGTAGAAGTTTACACTATCGCTGCAGTGTTTTTGATTCTGGCTCTGGGCTTGCTAATGCGTCTTTTGCGCCGTGCAAACCTTTCGCCCGGTACGTTAGGCGAGGCGTGCGCGTTAGGATTCGTACAAGGACTGGCCGTGCTTTTCCACCAGACAAACGTGCTCTTGGTGCTCCCTGCGATTATAGCGCTGCTGCTGGGGTTGAGGGGAGGAAGCAGAAATCGGGGGGCAGGAGGTACGAGAGCGAGTGTTTTATACACAACCTCTGTAAAACCTGTGCTCAGTGATTCTGGCTATGTTGAGCGAACAACGTTAATGCAAGGGCGTAGTTTGTTGTTACTAGCGTATAGTACGCCGCTAGCGCTGGTCGTGGGTGTAAGCTATCTGTGGGTCGGATTTGGTGTGAGCGGTTTCCGCTCGATGCAGGCATTGATAGACTGGGCGCGGGGCTATACGGCGACGGGCTGGTGGGGCGGGCCGCTCGACGGCAATAAAGTGTCGCAACTGGGCACAGGTCTAGCGGAGACCTTTATGCAGCCTGGTGGCGAGTTAGTGCTCGTGCTTATCGTGGTGCTCCTTCTTGCCAATGCTCGGCGATTAGTGGCGCAACACCAAGCGACTCTAGTGCTCGTGAGTTGGCTGCTTGTCTATGGATTCTTCTTCTTCTGGTGGGAGCCGGATAATATCGAGTTCTGGATCGCGAGCCTGCCGCCGCTATTGCTGTTAGTAGGGCTGGCGATTGATAATACGGACTGCACGGAGCACCAAGCGCGCAAGGTAGGTGGGCAGACGCTCGTGCTTTTTGGGCTAGCAGCGGCGATGCTGGTGGTGAACGGAATGGCGATAGCGGAACGTGGCGATGCGACACGCGACCTGCAGCGCCACGTTGCCCGTATGCTTGCGCAGCAAACGCAAGTGGGCGATCTGCTGCTGGTGCCGGACGGCTTGCAGGAGGTGTACCTGCCTTACTATGAAGGGCGCGAGAACGTGCTTTCGCTGAACCAGGCGCTTTTTGACCAAGGTGGAGATTGGCAAGCCGCGTGTACGCATATTCGTAGCCGCATTGATATAGCGCAGCAAAGCGGCTTTGCAGTGTTGATTGCCGCTGAGGTGTTACGACCGACGCCAGCGCAGATAGGCGAAATACCGACGCCACTGGATCGCTTCGGCCTGCAACAAGCCCAGATCGACACGTGTTTTGCCCCCATCAGGCTGCTTTTGGACGATTTAGCGCTTGCTAGCCAGGTGCCGCCCTACTATCGAATTGCGCCAGCGACAGTGCTGGCAGTGGAGGGCTGGGATTTTCGCCGTGGCCGCTGGGGCTGGCAGGCGGCGAATGTTGCCGAGGAAATGATAACTAACGCAGGCTGGCGACTAGTGCCGCAGGTCGATAGTGCGTTGACAAGTCCGCCGCTTTATATCGAACCGGGGGCATACCGTACTGTTGAGATAAGGCTTGCAGCTGAGACAGCAGCGCGTGACGCACAGCTATTCCTGCTTGATGCACAAGGCCAGGCAGATGAGGCACGGGCTATTCGCTGGACGCTGCGACCCGGCACGGAGATGCAGCGCTATGAACTTGATCTCGGTCAGGTGGCAGAACAGGGTATTGTAACGCGACTGCGGCTCGACCCGATAGGAATTGGGGATGGTGGAGCAATAGTCGTTGAAAGCATTCGGTTAATACGGTAAAGACACGAGAGCTAAAGTACGTACTTCCCCTACAAAATTAGAAGGGCCGCGCCATCAAGATTGAGGGTCGGCGCGCCCAGAGCGCAACAAATACCAATAAAGCAGTACGCCGGAGCCAATCGCGACGGCGTACTTTATTGCCACCGGGATGGGGGCGGGTGAGATAAAACCCTCGATGATGCCCGCGATGACGAGGAGTGGTACACAACCGAAGAGAATGGTGATGGCGCGGCGAGTGGCAACAACAAGTGCAGCACGGCGAGTGAGCAGGCCAGGGCGCAAGATCGACCAGCCCAGCTGCAGGCCGGCACCACCGGCGAAGAAGATGACGCTCAGCTCGACGACACCATGTGCAGCGACAAAACCCCAGAGGTTATCGGCGAAATCGAAGCGTTGGGCTGCACCGGCGATCGTGCCGAGGAGCAGGCCATTTTGGAGCAGTACATAGAGCGTAAGCGTACCGAACAGCACACCACCCGCGAAGGCGAGAAAGGCGACGCGGATATTGTTAGTCATGATCAGCGATGCAGAGGCAGTGCGGCCCTCCTCGTTAATCGCCAGCCACCACTCTTCGCCGGCCTGGATATCGCTGAGCAGGTCTTCGGAGCCGGGGACGAGGAAGGTTGCGATTTGTGGATCGCGATAGGTTAATACGAAGGCAAGCAGCGCTGGTAGGAAAACATGAGAAACGAGGCGAGCGCATAGGGCCAGGTGGCACGAAAAGCGCGCGGGAAGTCGTGGGTGAAGAAACGGACGAATTGCCGCCCGCGCGCACTTTTGCTGCGGTAGACTTCGCTATGGGCGCGGGCGACGAGGCCGTTAAGGTACTGGTTGAGCGGATGGTTGGCAAAATCGCGTCGAGCGACAGCAAGGTCGGAAGTGGCCTGGCGGTAAAGACGACCAAGTTCCTGCAGTTCATCGGCGCTCAGACTGCTGAGACCGCGTTCGGCACGGTTGAGCAGTTGGCTCAGACGCTCCCAGGAGCTACGTTTACGGCTGATAAAATCTTCTGCAAGCATGGGTAGGGTACAGGGTTACAGAGTGAGAAGGGTTCAGCGACGAATAATGGTGCCGAAGGAAGGCACGTGGCCACTGAGCGCCTGGGTAAGTAGTCCGGGTTGCGGACCAATCAATACGACTTCGAGCTGCGGCAGGCGCTGCACGAGAGACCACATCAGGGTGATTTTGTTATGCATGCCGCCGGTGACGTCGACGCCGTGCGAGCCGCCGCTGCCGTGCAGAACCGCTTCGATGTTTGATACATTAATTTGAGCAATCGGCGCAGCCTGCGGCTCGCGGCGCGGATCGGCGGTGTAGACAGCAGCTTCGCCGACGAGCACAATGCGTTGCGGTTGGAGTGCGGGCTGCTGACAGAGATAGGCGAGCAGCTGCTCGGTGGAGATAATGGCGCTGCCTTGCGCACTATCAAAGGCGACATCGCCGTAGACAAGCGGCACAAGGCGCTGGGTTAATGCGTGGGTGAGAGTAGCCGTTTCCCAGTGCTGCAGAATGCCGTTCTGCGCCAGCGCGCTCGCTGAAGGTTGAAGTGTGAGAGTCGGTACGTCGCAAGCGAGCAAGGCGGCCACAACAATGCGGTTGAGGCGTGCAGCGGCATCGGCAGTACGCGCAAAACCGATCCAGTTGCTACTGGCGGGCAGACCCTTGTGAATGCCGTATCGCGCAGCGTAGACATGACCGAAGGAGCCGCTCCCGTGCGACAAAATAAGCTGCAGCTCGGGCTGTATGTGGCGCGCGGCGGCGACCTCGGCGGCCAGGCGGGCGATCAGTGGCGCATCAGGTGCCTCGTGGCCCTGCTTATCGGTGATGACCGAGCCGCCGAATTTGACAAAGGTGAGCATAGCGTTGCATCTGCGGCGAAGTGCTAAACCGAAGGCTCTGGTTACTTATGCTGCCGACACAGGTAGCAAAACGACCTCATATCTTCTTTCTGATTTTACTCGACGTGCTATGGGTGCGTCAACAGAAATCCACTCTTGACGCTGTCGGCAAGTTCAAGTACTCTTGTTCGAGTCAAACTGGGCTGGAGTAATAGTGATGGAACTGTTGATCGCAACGCACAACCCCGGCAAGAAGCGCGAGTACGCGCAGATCTTGGCTGGGCTCGATCTGAAGCTGCGCACACTTGATGAGATCGGCATTACGGTCGATATCGAAGAGACCGGTGAGACATTCGTCGAGAATGCGCGGCTCAAGGCGCTAGGCTATATGCAGCTCAGTGGGCTGCCGACGCTGGCAGACGATAGCGGCCTGGAAGTGGCAGCATTGCAGGGCGAACCGGGCGTTTACTCAGCGCGATATGGCGGCCTGAAGGGCGAGGCACAGCTACGCTACCTGTTGCAGAAGCTCGACGGTGTGCCGCTACACCAACGGCTAGCGCGCTTCGTCTGTGTGATCGCGCTGATGCGCCCCGGCGATAGCGAGCCTGTATATGTCGAAGGCGTATTGCCGGGTGTAATCGAATTCGAGATGCGTGGCACGAACGGCTTTGGCTACGATCCATTGTTCTATGTCCTCGATGCTAACAAGACGCTTGCTGAGATGAGCGATGCTGACAAGAACGCGATCAGCCATCGCGCCGCCGCTGCCCGTGAGGCACGCGCGGTGATCGCGCGGTGGTAAGCTTCTGCTTGAACCGCCAAGGCGCAGCGCTTCTTTTCAACAAGCACGGTGCTTTCTTTTCAACCGCAACAGCGAAACGTCATAATAAATATAATGTCGCTACGGGTTATTTCATTGGCTTCGGGGAGCAAGGGCAACGCGCTGCTAGTCTCGTGCGCAAAGGCGACGATACTGGTAGATTGCGGCCTTTCGCTGCGCGCTATCGAGCGACAGCTGGCCTATCACGGAGTCGCGCCTGAGTCGCTATGTGCGCTGCTACTAACCCACGAGCACGGTGATCACACGCTGAGCGCGGGCGCACTGGCGCGGCGCTACAAGCTGCCTGTGGTCTGCAATGCGGAAACGGCAGGAGCACTCGGTGATGAGTTGAACGGCCTGGCGGTGGAACTGCTGCCGCCAGGCCAGGCAGGCGCTCTTGGGCCGTTCACAATGACAAGCTTTCTTGTACCGCACGACGCAGCGGCACCGGTGGGCTATCGGATCGCGGTCGACGGTATGCAATTGGGTCTGGCGATCGACTTGGGCAGTTGGACGGAGGCAGTGGCGGCGGAGTTGCGAGGCTGCGATCTGTTGATTATTGAGGCGAATCATGATCGTGAGCAGTTGCAAGCGGCACCTTACCCTTTCTCGATCCGCCAGCGCATTTTCGGACCGCTGGGCCACCTGGACAACATCGATGCCGGCGCGCTAATCGCGGCGGTCTGCACCACTACGTTGCCGCGCGACATCTGGTTGGCGCACCTTTCGGAGCAGGCCAACTCGGCACAGAAGGCAGTTGTCGGCGTCGGGCGAGTGTTAAAAATGGCAGGGATCCAGGGGCCACGGCTGCGCGCGCTGCCTCGGGTCTCGGTCTGTGCACCGCAAGGTGCGCCGATCTGGGAGAGCGAGCGAATGCTGACGCAGCGCGAGTTGTTTGAAGGTGCGCGTAACGATCGAGGCGATGCAAACCCTATGCGCTCGAAATGGAGGCAATCGATGACGATGCAAAAGAT
>JAAUTF010000233.1 GCA_012031775.1 Candidatus Altimarinota bacterium
CCGAGCAACCTGCGCGTCGTCGACGCGACCGCCAGCAGCGTGCTGCTCGCCTGGGACGCCGCCAGCGACGCGTCGGGTACCGTGATCTACGAGGTCTACAACAACCGCGTGCTCGTCGCCACGACGACGAGTACCTCGGCGCTGATCCAGGCGAACCTGCGCGCGGGCCTGAACCTCAATGTGCGGGCGCGCGATGCGGCAGGCAACGTATCGGCCCCCAGCAATTTTTTCAACCGCCTGTTCCTCCCGCTGCTCAGGCAGCCGGTGCTGCAACCCTTCGTCAACCTGCAGGTGCAAAGCCTGCGACAGTTGGTAATCGTCAATGGTGACACGTATGAGCCCAATCCGTTTCCGGTGGTCGTCGATGTGCGTAGCATCGGCAGTGTCGCAGCCGAGGGCATTCAAGTGTCGTTACGGCTGATCGATCCAGCGCTGACGCTTGCCGCAGGTGCTGCGACGCAGTTTGTTGGCAGTTTGGCACCTGGGGAAACCCGCCAGGTGCGCTGGGATGTGCAAGCGGCACGCCAGGGCGGCAGACTGGATGCGCGCTACGAAGTCGTGTTGACGACGGGGAATGCCAATAGCACCGTGATTGTTCGCACGATGACGCTACCCATTATAGCCACCATCCCAGCGCAAACAACCGCCACCTACTATGTCGACTTTCCTGAATCGGCCCCGAATAAGCAATGGGGCTGTACCGCACGAGCGAATGGTGAACAGGGCTTGATGATTTTGACGCTTGGTTCGCCACGGGAACTAGGTCGCGATAGTGATGATAATCCGATTTGGGGCACTCAACTGCTAGGTTTCTCAAAAGAGTTTGTAACTTTGGATGAAATCCAAAATATCGCAAAGGCTTTTATTGAAGGCTATATCGAGGGATGCGATGGTACTGCCTCGCCTGGCCCTCGTGAAGCTGTCCTTACAGTTGTTTTAGGCACGTCCAATTCAAAGATCAATGGCATCGATAATCCGGCGCTGACGGCTGAACATGGTGCGGCGTGGGCGGCGATGATAAACGAGTTGAATGCCTTTCTAGAAGGGGAAGAGGGGTATCCTGACCGCGTTGATGTCGCAGGTGGTATCGATGCAGAGCTAGACCTGAGTGAGTGGAGCACCCCGCCACCAACCCGTGCTTGGGTACAAGGCTACGATAGCGTTGCAGCGTACCCCTACTATAATTTCGGTGATTGCAACGGTTGTCCACGCGAGCAGCCTAAAGGCGAGTGGACAGGCCTCCTCGCCGATCAGGATGCGATCAATCTCCACTACCCTGCGCTCAGGTATGTCAAATATCTGTCATTTGGTCTTGAGTCGTCGCGTGCGCTACCACAAATATACAAAGCCGACTATGCCACCGAATGGTATAACGTCCGCCGCTATCTCTACGAATTAGATGAGAGAAAAACGCCCATTCGTGGGGTGGTCGTCAGCTGTAAGGTCACCAACTGCGCCACGCCAGGAAGTTGGGAGGATTATCTAGAAGGCGAACTTGCGAATACCTTCATCGAGCCGCGCCTGGCCTGGCAGGCCCTGTATGATCGCCTCAACAGCCCGTTTACGCCAGAACGCGACGAAACCACCGGTCAGCCCCTCAATCGCACGAATCCGATCGACCAGGGCCGGTTAGAATTTGTGACGGATTATTTCAATGGAGCTCGTGAGGCCATAGACGACGGAAAGCCTGTCGCCTGCGACGTGTCAATGCGTCTCCAACTTAGCTCAACCATCTCTTGAAGCCGTCGAGGAAGTGATGCACTATCAACATGACAACGGACGACGTATCGTGGCGGTCATTGAATGCACTGTGCTGAGCGCACTCGTGCTCATGAGTTGTGGACGCACGGAAGGGGAAACCGTAGTCGCACACAGCTATCCATTCCCCAGCGCAACCCCAGTTATTGCTATCCTATTGCAACACCAACAGACAGTGCTCCGCCTGTAGGCACGCCGCCAACCATTACCCCGACGCTGCATCCCATCGATGCGGCGCAGCAAGCAATGGATCAGCGAATTCAAGACGCGCTGGACACGCGTGTTGCCCTCCCACCGCGTACGCGTCGCCGCAACCCTTAGCCACCGATCGGCCAATACGGGTAGGTGAGCTGGGGCTTTCGCGCAATTGTGATACCACATATGACGTATTAATCAACGAAACCAATTGTTGGAGCGACTACGATGCGGAGAGCGGCGCTATGCTGACGATCGTGGTGGGGGCCGATTCCTCGGATGAAGCGCAGGGCAAGCTGCAGATTATGCGCGGGAATCGCATCAGCTATGAGATCGAGCCGCTCATCGAGCATCGCACGCCAACCAAACACGGCGCCCTGACGATTACGTCGGTACAGCTGCCGATCGTCGATCTCGTGGCCGCCGACGGCACGCCGTTCCGCTTCGACCTCGACAGCGAAACCTGGGTCGATCCGTAGCGGGCGCAGCAGCAGTCAGGAGTCAGGAGTCAGGAGTCAGGAGTCAGGAGTCAGGAGTCAGGAGTCAGGAGTCAGGAGTCAGGAGGCCGGGCGTTTTTCGCCACGAAGGGCACGAAGAGCGCGAAGCCGGGCCTTTTTACCGCCGAGCACGCGGAGGGTGCGGAGGTTCTATTTGGCTCGCGTCTCGCGTCTTCGTGTCTCGTGTCTCCTGTCTCCTGTCTCGCGTCTGCTGTCTCGCACCTCGTGTCCCGCCCGCGCAGCTACGGGGATGATGGTATCTGACCTTCTGACTTCTGACCGATCAACGCCGTACCAACGGTAGATAGATATTCTTTTGTTCTGCGCCATTGGTGAGCGGTTGGAGCGTGATGTCGAGGTCGGTGACTTCCGGTGGTACGCCGACGAGCGCGCTGATTTTGCCGATGTAGCCCGGCGCGCTGACCTGGACATACCAGCAGCCACTGACCACGTTCCAGCCGTAACGCCCTTCGCTTGACGTAATCTGCGGGTTGACTGGTGGGTCGATCTGCAGCGGGCGCAGATCGGGGTTTTCGCGCTGCCCGGTGTTCGGCGCTTCGCCCGTCCATACGTCGCCGCCGCGTGTGTCGACGGTGCGGCAGTCGCGGGTGGCGTCGCGTGTATCGGGTGCTGCCCCTGGCAAACGGTAGAGCGTAACGGTTGCGCCCACAATTGGCTGGCCGGTCACGGCGTCGCTGATGATGCCGCTGGGATCGTAGAGCTGCGGTGTTGGGCCGTCGTCGCCGCCGGGCACACAGCCCATGGGCCTGCCGCCGCCACCGCCGTAGTCGAAGTAGATGCAGGCGCGGTGGTCTTCCCAGTCGGGGAAGATTTTTGTTGGCTCACCGGGAAACACACTCGGCCCGCTGATGTAGCCGTCCCAGAAGCCATAATCGCCAGCTTGCTGCACCAGCGCTTCTGCCTCTTGCCTCCTGCCTCCTGCCTTCTGAGCTAACGCCGTTGTCATCGTGAACAGTTGGTTGCCGTGCAGCAGATAGACTGCGTTCAGCTTGCCGCAGCTGGCGAAAGGGCAGACGATACGCGTCGAGATGGTGATACCCTGGCTTGCGCGCACATTTGAAATCAGCAGCGTCGGCGGGTCGGTGTCGAGCAGGCGGCTGCCGGGGATCGCGACGCTGATCTGCTGTGCAGCTTCCAGCGGGAAGCTGATCGGCGCAAGCTGCGTGTAACTGACACTGTTAGCTCCTACCTGGAGCTGTAGGTCGACGCTGTAGCTGCCGACTTCGATCGTCGAGCTGGCTGCGATGCCAAAACGCAGCGTGGTGCTTGCGCCTGCCGCCACCGCGATCGGCGTCGTCCAGCGCAGCTGACGCTTGCCTTGCGTGAGGTCAGGAACATCGAAGGGGTCGCTGGTCAGCGCGCCGCTAGTGGAACCGCTACGGTAGCTGAAGCTGATCGGCAGGGTGGCGACGAGCGCGCTCACGGTTAGCGCGGCGTCGCTTGGGTTGACGAGTGTAAGCGTGTAGTCGTTTGCCTCATCTCTCCGCATCGTTGCCGTGTCGGGGCGCAGACCAACGAGGATGGCGGCGCGCGCTTCGGCGACGACGATCTCTTGCGCTCCGGCGAAGCCGTTAAAGGCCGGGCTGAGCGAGCCGCTGACTCTGGCGAAACGACCCTGGCAACTGGTAGCACAGTTTACAACCTGGAAGCGGTCGCCCGCAGCGGCGCGAAAATCGCCAGTGCTGTTGATGCGCAGCTCGCCATCGATAGCAGCGCCGCCGCCGATGTCCTGGTTCGTTTTGAGCTGCAAAACGCCAAAATCGTCGATCGGTGTGAGGCCGTTGAAGGCCAAGTCGAGCGTGGCCGTTGGCCCTTGAGTGTACGCACCGATAATCGTTAGCAGGCCACGCGGGGCGAGCGTGCCGCCGATATTCTCGATCGTACCGGTGATAATGCCGCTGCCGCTGATCATGCCGCCCATCAGGCGAAAGCGTGCGAACTGATTGTTGCCGGTTGCAAGCGCGCTCTTGTTCAAACGGATCTCGCCCGCCACCTGCTCGAAGTCCACCGCGCTGAGTGTGCCTGCGCCTAAATCCAGCCGCCCCGCGTTGATGAAGGATATGCCGAGCTCGATCTTTAACGATGCGCTACCGCTTTTGAGCAGCGTGCCCTCGTTGCGCAGCGCGCCGTTGCCATAGATGCGCGCGTCGCCGGTGAGCAAAAACTCCAACATGCCACGATTGATCAGGCGGGCTGTGCGCGCGCTGCTATTCAAGTTCAGCGTCGCGCGCCGCTAAAGCTCAGTGTGCCCGCGTTGATCAGTGTCAATCCACTGATCGACTGCCCGGCGGCGGGAACTGTGGCGCTCACATCAGCGCCAATAACAAGCGTTGCCTCCTGGCCGCTAGCCGCACCAAACGAGCCCGCTTGCCAATCTAGGCTGTCGGTCACTGTCAGCGTGCCCGCCCAGTTCAGTGGGCCGCGCGTCACCGTCAACGCCCCGATAGCGTGATCGCCGACTTGCAGAATCGTTGTGCCATTAGCAAAGGCCGAGTTGTTGATCGTAAGCGATTGCAGACTGTCGGTGCCCAGCGCCGGATCAGTGAGGGTTACAATGCCGTTCTCGGCGGCGATTTCCAACTCCGGCAAGTGCGATCCATTGGTGCTGATCGTTACGTCCTGCACCGCCGCGATACGGGTCAGGCCAGCAACGTTGAGCGCGCCGCTACCGCTGAGCATGCCGCGGCTCATGGTGAAGCTAGCCACACTGGCCGTCGTATCGAGCACGACCGTCGCGCCTACAAGATCCACGATGACAGCGTCCGTAGCGTCGGGGATCGCGTCACAGCTCCAATTGCCCGCCTCGTCCCAGGCCGTCGAAACAGCGCCCGTCCAAGTGCAGGCTGCCGCGCGAGCAGGCGCGGGGGGAAAGAGTGTTACACAGAGCAAAACGATAAACGCCAATGAGATACTACGCATAGCATAAGTCCTTTGCTAGAACTGAGAACTGAGAACTGCGTGTCCGGCATTCTAACTTCTGACTCCTGACTTCTCTTGTACCACTGGTCAAGGAGCGAACTACACTAGCCAGAGCGTAGCAGTTTCTACGCTGCAATACCTTACATTTCTTGTCAGGTGTGATACGATCGGCGGAGTACAGATTACGCCCTATGTTCTGAATTCTGAATCCTGAGTCCTGAATCCTGAATTCCGCCCTATGACAACTGCTCACACCTTTCAGCCTACTGACTCCTTCGCCACGTTTGGCTCCTATTTACGCTTCTTACGGCGGCGTGCGCGGCTCACGCAGCGCGAGCTTGCGGTGGCGGTGAACTACAGTGAGGGCCAGATCTGCCACCTGGAACGCGACCGCCGCGTGCCCGATCTGGCGACGTTGGCTGCGCTATTTGTACCGGCCTTGCAGCTAGAAGAGGCTCCTAAGGAAAGCGCACGCCTGCTAGCGCTCGCTGCCCAAAACAACCGCTATGCTGAGCAGGCCACTCTACCTGGCGCAGCTGGGTTGCCCACATTATCACTGCCACTGATCGGGCGCGCACAGCAACGTGTGGCGTTACGCAGGTTGCTCACCGCGAGCGACATCCGTTTGCTGACGCTAAATGGGCCACCGGGTGTTGGTAAGACGCATCTTGCGCAGCAGCTGGCCGAAGATGTGCGGGCTGCTTTTCGCGACGGCGTGTATTTTGTCGATCTTTCCGCGCTCGTCGACGCCGACTTGGTGATGACTAGGCTAGCGCAGGCGCTCGATCTGGGCGAGGCGAGCTATCAACAGCCACTGCCAGCCTTGCAGCAAGCGCTTGCCGAACGCCACGCGCTGATTATTCTCGACAATTTCGAGCAGGTGGTTGAGGCGGCAACACAGCTTAACCACCTGCTGCGTGCCGCACCGCAGTTGCGGCTGCTGGTGACAAGCCGAGTAACGCTGCGCCTGCGCGCAGAGCATGTCGTTGTCGTGCCGCCGCTGGCGGTGCCCGATCTCGCCCCAGCTGCCGCCGTTGTCTGAGCTGGCTCAGGTGGAAGCAGTAGCGCTGCTGCTCGCCCGGCTGCGTGCGGTTCATCCGGAGCTTGAGCTAACCGCGACCAATGCGCTGCCGCTGGCCGCGATCTGTGTGCGCGTCGACGGCCTGCCGCTAGCGATCGAGTTAATCGCCTCGCGCGGGCGGCTGCTCAGCCCGCAGGAACTCTTGAGCGAAGTGGCGCAGCAGTTTCAGCATTTGCGCCGGCGCGGGCGCGATGTGCCGCTGCGCCACGAGACGCTGGCAGCGGCGCTGGCCTGGAGCTACGAGCAACTTTCACCAGGAGCGCAGCAACTCTTTGCGCGTCTCAGCGTTTTTGGTGGCCGCTGGCGTCTCGACGCTGTCGCGCCGGTCTGCGATATTGAGGCGGTGGGGCGTCGTGTTGTGTTTGATCGGCTCGACGAATTGCTCGAACACAGTCTGCTCCAGCGTTATGAGCACGCAGGCGGTACGCGGCTTGGTATGCTGGCGATGGTACGCGAGTTCGCCCAGCAGCAATTGAACCGGCACGGCGAAAGTGTCCATGTTCACACACGGCTGCTTGCCGCAAGCATTGCCTTTGCAGAGGAGGCCGAGGCGAAGCTGCTGTTGGGGGAAGACCAGGCGCTGTGGATGGCGCGGCTGGACGCCGAACAAGATAGCGTGCGGGCTGTGCTGAACTGGGCGCTACAGGCGACTGTGTACACCGAGGGTCTGCGTTTGGTAGCTGCTTTGTGGCGCTTTTGGTATATGCGTGGCATGTTGCGCGAGGGGCGGCGCTGGCTGGAGGCATTTCTTGCGACGCCTGAGGACGCGCCAGGGCAAGGTTTATTTCAGTTCGTAGGCAAGACCGGTGCAGTGCCAGGGCACCCGGTAGCGCAGGTGGCACGGGCGCATGCCCTGGATGGAGCCGCCATCCTCGCCTGGCGTCAGGGTGAGTATGAGCAGGCGACCTACTGGCTGCGCGACGCGCTGGAGCGCTACCGCGACGCAGCCGATCGCGCGGGTGAAGCACGTGTGCTCAGCCACCTTGGCCTGGTGTTGGCCGATAGTGGTGCTTTCGACGCTGCGTTTGCCTCATATGAGGCGAGCTTGGCGATCTCCCGCGATCGCGCCGATAGCTTGGCGATGTCGGCGGTGCTGCACAATCTGGGCAACCTGCACTGCCAGCAGAACAACAATGCACGCGCTCTGGAACTGTACGAGGAATGTCTGGCGATCTACGAGCAGCGCGCAATCTTGCCGATATCGCCTTGATCAGCCTGGGCATCGGTGTGATCGCGCGCGACCAGGGCCGATCAGTGGCTGCCGCCGCAGCCTTTGGCCGCAGCCTGGAGCTGGCGCGTATACTTGGCGATGACTGGACAGCTGCCACGGCGCTGTTGAATATCAGCGATCTGGCGCTAGATAGTGGTGTGTTTGAGGAGGCGACGCAGCATGTGCAAGCGGCGATAACGATCTTCGAGCAACTCGGCGATCAGCCACAGATCGCGGTGGCACAGACGCGGCTTGGCACGATCGCGCTCCGCGCCGGTGACCGTGCAGCGGCGCTTGGTCACTATCGCCAGAGCCTGATGCTCGCGCATGCGATCGGCTTTCAGCCCGGTATTGTCGAAAGCCTGGAGGGTATGGCAGCTTGCTCGCTGGCCAAGCAGCCCTTACTGGCGGCAAAGCTTCTCGCTGCGAGTGCGGCACTGCGCGCCACGATTCAGCTCCCGGTTGCGTTCCTGGAGATGAGGCATCATACACAGCTGATCGAGGCCACACGCCACGCGAGCGATAGTGTTCACTGGGCCGCCACCTGGCAGGCAGGCCAGAGCCTGAGCGTAGCGCAGGCAGTGGCGTTGGCGCTCGCAAAGGTGACGGCCTGACTTGACGAGCTTATTGATATAATGTATCATTAAAAGGAGATTAGCACAACGCTGCAAAATCTGCTGCGGGTTGTACGCGCGCTTTGGCCTACCATAATGCGGTGTTCGCCGTAAGCGGATGTACGCTTCAGCGTATTATAGCGCTGGGCAGAAGCATTGAGCCATACGTCTGGGGTGTTGTGGGCAGCGAAGCTGCCCACAACACCCCAAACAAGCTCAATCGTTGTGCTCATCGCTGTAGTGAATAACGAAAGGGCTCGCAGTATGTACGA
>JAAUTF010000234.1 GCA_012031775.1 Candidatus Altimarinota bacterium
CGTCAGGCGCAGCACGCTATGCCCAAAGCTGCCGCCACCGCTGCACCTAAAACAGCGCCTAAACCAGCGCCCAAAGCAAGCGCAGGCCCGCCCGCGCCGGGCGGTACCGTCAGGGCGCAACCGGCTGTGCCCAAATCGGTAACGCAGGAGAAAGCAGTGGCCGCAGACGCCACGCCGCCAAGGCGCTCGCCGCAGCTGCTAGTCGGCCTGATCACTAGCTGTGCGCTCGGCATCTTACTGCTCTACGGCTTCGGCATCGGCCCCGATGAGGTGCAGCGTGGCTGGGAGACCGTGCTGCGGATGACAGGGGGCGCGTAGGGGACTAGGCATGCTGCGCTCCTATGCGCCCGCCATGCGCCCCGGCCACGCCGCCGCGTCATGATGAAAGCAGGGCGCTCGCCGACGAGCACCTGCAATACCTGGTCGACGGCGCTCATCGACATACGCCACACGCCTTTGTCGGTGAAGCTAGCGACGTGCGGAGTGACGACGACGTGCGACATATGCAGCAGCGGGTTCTTCGGATCGGGCGGTTCAGGGTCGAAGACATCGAGGCCAGCCCCGCCAAGATGGCCATCGGCTAGAGCACGGATGAGCGCCGCTTCGTCGACAACCGGCCCGCGACTGACGTTGAGCAAACACGCCCCGCGTTTCATCAGGCGCAGCTCGCGCTCGCCGATCAGGTGCTGTGTCTCGGCCGAGAGCGGCGTGTGCAGCGTCAGAAAATCGGCCTGTGCGATGACCTCGTCTATTTCGCCGACAACACGCACACCCTGTGGAAGTACGGCATTGCCCGGCAAAAACGGATCGTAAATCAACACCTGCATTTGCAGGCCGAGCGCGCAGATCTCGGCCACGCGTCGCCCGATGCGCCCGCAACCGATCACGCCAAGCACACGATCGCGCACTTCGACGCCCAGAAAATCTTCGCGCACCCAGGGATCGTTGTTGCGCAGCGCGCGGTCGGCACGCACGATCACTTTGGCGACCGCCAGCATCAGGCCGACCGTGTGCTCAGCAGTGCTCTCGGTGGGTGCATCGGGCGTATTGCAACAGAGTACGCCGTAGCGTGTGGCGGTTGGCACATCGAGCGTGTTGTAACCGATGCCGTGGCGCACTACCATCTTTAGCTGCGGGCCAGCGCGCTCGATAAAGTCGGTGCTCACATGGCTACCGCCGATGATCGCCGCCTCAACGCCCGGCAGATCGTCGTAGCGCCCAGTCGCGACCACTGTCGCCTGAGCTTCCAGCCGCGCGAGCGCTTCGGGGTGCAGGGCCACTTCAGTCCAGACGAGTGGGGGCATGGGAAACCTCGTTTTGAGAGCAAAGGAACACCGGAACAAACTAGCGAACAAAGGAACACAGGAACAAGGGGACATAAGTACAAGAAATATCAGGTTTAGGCTTAATGCCTCCATCACCAGCGAAGCTTTGCTCCTGTGTTCTTTTGTTCAATACAATTGGCCCGACAGCGTCACATCGCCCTCAGGCTCTGTTCCCGCCAGGTTGATCGCGTCGAAGGCCTGCTGGGCGGCGCGCGCCATAAAGACACCATCGCTGGCTAAGGCAAGGAACTGGAAGCCCTGGCCGATGCGAACATTTATCTCTGCGGCGCTGAAGCAGTGTTTGCCCGCCGCTTTACCCTGACGCTTCGCCGCCGCCAGCACCTCTAGCATGGCCGCCTCGTGCTCGCTGCCTGTGCCCGTCTGTTCCATGGTGATGCCCATCGAGAGCGCGAGGTCGTTTGGGCCGATGAAGCAGCCGGTCACACCTTCGACGGCTAGAATAGCATCGGCGTTACGTACGGCTTCGATGGTCTCGATCATCACCACAATAGCGAGATGGTCATCGGCCCAGGTGCGGTAGTCGCCGTCGATATAGGCAGCCACGCGGCTGCCGCCGAAGCTGCGCTGGCCGCGTGTGGCATACCGCATATTGCGCACAACGGCTGCGGCGTCGGCTGCGGTGTTGACCATGGGCACCACCAGGCCGAGCGCACCGGCGTCGAGGGTGCGCTGAATCCAGATCGTGTCGCTCCAGGGCACGCGCGCCATGGCGCGGCACCGCCAAGTTGTGCTGCGCGAAAGCAGTTGACCATCGTCTCGAAGCCGACCGGGCTGTGCTCAATATCGACGACGAGCCAGTCCCATCCGACGTGGGCCATGGTCTCGGCGGCCACCGGCGAGCAGAGGCCAAGCCAGCTGCCGACGGTTGGCTTGCCACTGCGCAGCTTGTCCGTCACGGGGTTCGTAGTGATTTTTCGTGTACTGATGCGGTCCATGGTTCTTCCTTTGGCAGATAGGATGCATGCTGCGCCCTTACGCACCAAGTTCGGCGATCGTGTTTTCGAGCAGTTCAACCGCCTCGCCGACAGTTTCCACATCGAAGGCGAAGCGCCCACCGGCCGCGGCGAAGAGATCGGGTAGGCCACGTTTGCCGCCGAGCGCAAGCGCACTGCGGTAGGCCGCAACCGCCCCTGGCTGATCGTGTAGCGCGTTACGCCAGACTTGCACGGCCCCGAGTTGGGCCAGGCCGTACTCGACATAATAGAAGGGGTAACCGTAGAGATGCAGTTTACGATGCCAGCCCGTGACGCGCTCGTCATCGAGGCCGCTCCAGTCTTGGCCGCGCATAAAACGTTGCCAGAGGGCATCCCAGGCTCTGTCGCACTGTGTTGCATCGGTAGCGAGCTGCGTATGAGTGTAGGCCCAGTGCTGGAAACCATCGACAACGGCCATGTACGGCCAGAAACAGAGCATGTCTTCCAGGTGTTCGATGCGCGCTCGCACATACGCCTCTTCGCCGTAGAAACCGCCGTCGCTGTGCTTCAGATAGGGAGCTGCCAATAACTCCATCGCCATTGATGCAACTTCGGCGAACTCCATTGGCACATCGCGCTGCTGATTGTAGGCGAGCTGAGCGGCCTCGAAGGCGTGAAAAGCGTGGCCTGCCTCGTGCAAAATCGTGCGTACATCGTCGGCCAACCCGACCGCGTTCATAAAGATAAATGGCCGCTTAACGACCTCGAACGTTGCGCAGTAGCCGCCGGGGGCCTTGCCCTTCCGATTGTCGAGGTCGAGCAGATCTTCACGGCGCATAGTGGCAAAATAGTCGCCGAAAGTGGCGTCGACCTTGCGCAGGGCGGCCTCGCTGCGCTCCTCAAGCTCCTGCACCGTGGTGAAGGGTGTGAGCGCGGGGACGCCAGGCAGGGGCGCTTCGAGATCCCAGGGGCGCAGCGTGTCGACGCCAAGTTGCTGGCGGCGCCGAGCGTAGACGCGCTCGGCGGCGGGCACAACCAGTTGCTCGATCGCATCGTGGAAGCGCAGGCAGTCGTCGGCTGTATAGTCGAAGCGGCGCATCGCCTGCCAGCTGTAGGCGCGATAGTCGGGTTTATCGGCCTGTGCGGCGATGCGCTGACGTAGCTCGAAGAGCTGCTGCCAGATCGTGTTGATCGCTGTACGATCTTCGAGTTGGCGCGTTGCGCTCACTTGCCAGACACGCTCGCGTAGCGCGCGATCGTCGCTCTGCAGCAACGGCCTGAGCTGGGTCAATGTGCGCTCTTCACCCTCCCAGCTCACCGTCTGCGCGCCGATGAGCTTGTTGTACTCTTTAGCGAGGCGACTGGTTTCGGCCAGGAGGGGCAGGTTATCCTCGCGGAACAACTCGGCCTCGGCGCGCATCTTGCGCAGCGGAACAGCGAATTCTGCGGGTTCGAGGCTGCTGGCGAGCAGCTTCTGGCGCAGCTCCTGCTCGGCGGCCATGGCCTGCGGGTAAATCTTGCGCAGCATACGCATAAAGCGGGTCTCTGCGATAGTATCTGTTGTGTCGCGCGTGGTAGCTACCGAGAGGCGCGCGTATGTCTCGCCAAACAGGTCGCTCACCTGTGTCCAGTCGCGGAGCCAACCATCGAGCGTTTCGCCATCGATCGGGCGTGCGGCGAGATCGGCGTAGAGCGGCGCGAAGTGCTCCCATGTCCAGTCGAGCGTCTCAAGTGCCGACGTTGGCAGTGCATAGGTCATAGCAGTCCTCACCAATGTGTGCGGTTATTCTTCCATTGTAGCGCACTTTGTGAGGGCTGGCAGGTGGGCGCGCTATTGCCCCGTGAGCTGCGCCACCAGCGGTGCTAGCTCCTCGATCTGGTGATCGGAGAAGACATAATAGGAGAAGCCGAAGCGGTTGCGCCGCTCGTGTATGGTCGTGGCGATCTGGGCGATGTCGCCGACCAAGACTGCTGGCATCGCCCAGATTTCCTCCAGGTGCAGGCCCTGCCAGCCGCGCTCGCCGATCAGGCGCGCGGTGGCGGCGACGCGGTCATCGCTCAGCACAACGGTAGGGATGAGGCTCAGTTCGATCGTGTCGTAGCGTGCCCCGGCTCCGGCGCGCACCCAGTTCAACTTGCGCTCTACCGCCTCTGGAGTGCGCTCCGCCGGATCGGCGACCATTGTGCCGGTGGCCACTGAGGTCGTTAGCAGACCGACGCTATCGGCAAAACGCCCGGCCAGCTTCAGCATACGCTCGTGACCGCCGCCGAGAAAGAGGGTTGGCTGCTGTGCTAGCAAGGGCACGCAGCGCAGCCCGCGCACATTGTAGTGCGCGCCTGTAAATCCACGGCCTCGCCGCCCAGAGCCCTCGTATGATCGTCAGTGCCTCTTCCAGCCGCCGCAATGCGCGTGCCCGCCGCGTCATAGGGCAGCCCGGGCGGCCTCGTACTCGCTGCGCAGCCAGCCCGCGCCGATGCCGACTTCTACCCGCCCGCCCGAGAGCGCATCGAGCGTGGCGATCTCTTTGGCCAGCAGCGCCGGGTGGCGGAAGTCGTTCGCCAGCACCATCGTGCCCAGCCGCAGCCGTGAGGTTATGCCCGCAGCAGCGGCCAGCGCGATCAGCGGCGCGTACTGATCGCCGAAATAGTCGGGCACTATGTGATCGCGCAGCAAAAAGGTCGCATAGCCCAGCACTTCTGCGCGGCGCACATGGTCGAGCCAGGTTGGTGGCGGCAGCATATGCTCGTTGATCAAGCCGAAACGAAACGGTCGTTGTCGCATAGGACTTCTCCTGTTTGAACTGTAGAGTACGCAGAGGGCGCAGCGTTTGGTTATCGGTGAAAGCCGAAGCTTCTTCAAGGGTACCGCAGCGCATAGCGTCATACCATCCGCTGCTTGCGCTGCAATTCGCCGTGGTAAGATACCTATACGCAATGCGAACGAAACGTTATGGTTTGTCGTCGTTTGTTGGCGGCTACGCCCTGACAAGCTACGACAAAGCGAAACTAGGTACCCGAATGTGGCAAGAAGATGTATGTCGCTCTGCAATCTGCAATCGTACAAGTAGAAGGATCAAGCTGTGAGCCACGAGCAGACGGTGTTGCAGTACCTTGACGATCAAGACGAGAAGCTTTCCTATCTGGCGCGGGCGATCTGGGAGCGCCCGGAGATCGCGCTTGAGGAGCGCTTCGCCAGCACGTTGCTAGCCGACGATCTCGCTGCGGCAGGGTTTCACGTCGAGCGCAACATTGGCGGCATGCCGACGGCCTTTATCGCTAGCTACGGCAGCGGCGCGCCGATCATCGGTATTCTCGGCGAGTACGACGCGCTGCCCGGGCTCTCGCAGCAGCTCGCTACGACGCGCAGCCCGCTGCACAATGGCGGCCCTGGCCATGGCTGCGGCCACAATCTCTTCGGCGTTGCCAGCTATGGCGCGGCCTTGGCACTCAAAAGTTTGATCGAAAGCGCGCAGATCAGCGGCACCATTCGCTACTACGGCTGCCCAGCGGAAGAGACATTGGTCGGTAAAACGTTTATGGCGCAAGCCGGTGTGTTCGACGATCTCGCTGTCGCCCTGGCCTGGCACCCCAGCGACTCGAACATGGTCTGGGCCGGCTCGTCGCTGGCCATGAACTCGTTTAAGGTGAATTTCTACGGCCTCTCCTCGCACGCCGCCGTCGACCCGCATAATGGTCGTAGCGCGCTCGACGGTGCAATGCTGATGGATGTCGGCGTCAACTATCTCCGCGAGCATATCATCCCCGAAGCGCGCATCCATAGTGTGATCACCAGCGGCGGCCAGGCACCGAATGTAGTCCCGGCCTACGCCCAGATCTGGTATTACGTACGCGCTCCGCGGCGCGACCAAGTCGAGGCGATCTACGCGCGGCTGCTCGACATCGCGAAAGGGGCGGCATTAATGAGCGGCACGAGCTTTGATATCGATTTTGTCACCGGCTGCTACGACGTGCTGCCTAACAATACGCTGGGCCGATTGATGCTGGAGAAGCTGCGCACGGCTGGGCCGATCGCCTTTACCGATGAAGAGCAGGCTTTTGCGCGTGAATTGCAGGCGACGTTCGCAACTGGTGTGTTGCAGAGCGCATTTGAACAGACGCAGCGCCAATCAAACGTGGAACTTGATCCGGCAGCGCTCGACACGCCGCTCTGGGGCGAGATCTTGCCGCATATCGAGACAACGGCGGCTATGCCTGGCTCCACCGAAGTCGGCGATGTCAGCCAGATCACGCCAACCGGACAGCTCACAACTACCTGCTGGCCGCTAGGTACGCCCGCGCACAGCTGGCAGATCGTCGCCTCCTCGGGCTCTAGTATCGGCTTTAAAGGGATGCTGCTGGCTGCCAAAGCCTTGGCGCTTACTGGCCTTGAGCTGTTCACGCAGCCCGCGCTGCTGGCTGAGGTGCAGGCCGAGTTCAAACGCAAGACGCAGGGCCGGGCCTATGTCTCGCCTATTCCTGAGGGTACGGTACCGCACTAACGCAATTGCAGATTGCAGACGACAGCAGCGCTTGTGGCGCGGCCGTGAGCGCTATTTCCCTTTGTGGTACACTACCAGGAGCATAGTGAACAACGAAGAGGACACCATGGCAGAGATCGCACCGATGCTGATCGCGAAGAACGCGCAGGAGGTTGTGCTGCTGCCGCAGTTGGCGAATCGCCACGGGCTGATCGCCGGCGCGACGGGCACAGGCAAGACGGTGACGTTGCAGACGCTTGCCGAGCAGTTTAGCCGTATCGGCGTGCCGGTATTTATGGCCGATGTTAAGGGCGACTTGGCCGGTATCAGTCAGCCCGGTGGCAAGAACGCTAAAGTTAATGAGCGTATCGCGCAGCTCGGCCTGCCCGCCTATGAGTGGCAGGGCATGCCGGTGACGCTCTGGGATGTGTTTGGCGCGCAGGGTCACCCATTGCGTACAACGATCTCAGAGATGGGGCCGCTGCTGTTGAGTCGCCTGCTCGGCCTGAACGATACCCAGTCTGGCGTGCTCTCTATCGTGTTTAAGATCGCCGATGAGAACGGCATGCTGCTCGTCGATCTCAAGGATCTGCGCGCCATGCTCGACTATGTCGGCAAGAATGCTGCCGAGTTCACCACCGCCTACGGCAATATCTCGGCGGCGAGCGTGGGCGCTATTCAGCGTGGCCTGATTCAGCTCGACGAGCAGGGCGGCGAGCAGTTCTTCGCTGAGCCGGCCCTTAATATTGCCGACTTGATCCAGACCGATGCCGCCGGACGCGGTGTGGTGAATATCCTGGCTGCCGATAAACTGATGCAAAGCCCGCGTGTCTTTGCAACGCTGTTGCTATGGTTGCTCTCTGAGCTGTTCGAGCAGTTGCCCGAAGTGGGCGACCCCGAGAAGCCGAAGCTGGTTTTCTTCTTCGACGAGGCGCATTTGTTGTTCGACGAAGCGCCCAAAGCGCTGTTGGAGAAGATCGAGCAGGTGGTGCGCCTGATCCGCTCGAAGGGTGTCGGTATCTATTTCTGTTCGCAGAATCCGATCGATATTCCCGACGAGGTGCTCGGCCAGCTTGGTAACCGGGTGCAGCACGCGTTACGTGCCTTTACGCCGCGCGACCAGAAGGCGGTGAAGAGCGCCGCCGAGACCTTCCGGCCCAACCCCGAGGTCGATGTGGCGACAGCGATCACCGAGCTTGGCGTTGGCGAGGCGCTGGTCTCCTTCCTTGATGAGAAAGGCCGCCCCAGTATTGTGCAGCGCGCCTTTGTGGTGCCGCCGGCCTCGCAGATCGGTTCTATCACGCCTGAGCAGCGTACGGCCCTGCGCGAGGCTGCGCTGGTGGCTGGCCACTACGAGCAAGCCCTGGATCGCGAGAGCGCCTTTGAGCTGCTGCGCGCGCGCGCAGCAGCGGCGGCTGAGGCGGCTGAAACGGTAAAAGTAGCTGAAGCGGCGGCAAAGGCGGCAAAAGAGGCTGAGAAAGAAGCCGAGAAAGAGCGCAAAGAGGCCGAGAAAGAAGCCGCCCGCGCCACGAAGGAAGCTGAACGCCTGCAAAAAGAAGCTGAGCGCGCCGCTCGCGCCGATCAGCGCGCCCAGCAGGAGATGATCGAGAGCGTTACGCGCCAAGCCGGGCGCGCGCTGAATTCGTCGATCGGCAAAGAACTGGTGCGGGGTCTCTTCGGCACGCTGCTCGGCGGCAAGAAATAGGAAGCTGCGCGCAACGATGGCGGCCTGTGTGCCATTGTTGCGCGCCACACATTGTTATGATGCCCCCTGATTTCGATTGGTCTGCGACACCGCTTGGCCCCCTTGAGTCCTGG
>JAAUTF010000235.1 GCA_012031775.1 Candidatus Altimarinota bacterium
AGAAGAGAAGCTGGAGATCCAGCTCACTTACAGTCGTGGTGAATTGTTGCGCAGCAAAGATTTTGGCCAGTTTAGCTACGAAGAAGTGCAGGCCAGCAAGGAGCTGTTGCGCAAAATGCGCTGGCGCGTTGAAGAGCGCCCAACACGGCGCAAACAGGCGGCACGGCGTGGCCATGTGCTGGATCTGCGGCGCACACTGCGCCAGAATATGCGCTATGGCGGTGAGCCGCTACAGTTAGCCTGGCGCGAGACGCGCAGCGAGCCGCGCCCGCTTGTGGTGCTTTGCGATATTAGCGGCAGTATGGAGCGCTACAGCCGCATTCTGTTGCAGTTCGTGCATAGTTTCGCCAGCGCCTACGGCCATGTCGAGGCCTTTGTGTTCGGCACACGGCTGACACGTATCACGCGCCAGTTGCGCCACAAAGACATCGACGATGCGGTGAGCGCGGTGGCCAAACAGGTGCTCGACTGGAGCGGCGGCACCCGCATCGGCGACGCGGTGAAAGAGTTTAATTTCAGCTGGGGGCGGCGCGTGCTTGGCCACGGCCCGGTGGTGATGCTGATCAGCGACGGTTGGGATCGCGGTGACCCGACACTGCTCAGCCGCGAGATGGATCGCCTGCAGCGCTCTTGCCACCGCCTGATCTGGCTCAACCCGCTGCTTGGCCAGGCTAACTATCAGCCGCTCACGCTGGGCATGCAGGCCGCCCTGCCCTTCGTCGACGACTTTCTACCTGTCCATAATCTGAACAGCCTTGAACAACTTGGCAAACATCTGGCAACCTTGAGCGAAAAACGCCCCGAGCGCAAGCAGCGCATGCTGCAATGAGGGTACAGGGCATAACTGACAGGTGACAGCTGCACCGGGCCGATCTACCCTATGTAACCTATAACCTGGAACCTAATGATAAACAAAACACCTCAGGCCGACGCGCTGATCCAGCAGGGCAAGGCCGCCCTTCAGTCGGGCGATCTACCAAAGGCGACCGAACTGTTGAACCAGGCGGTGCGCCTGTATTGGGCGGCCGGCGAATTTTACAAGGCCGCCGCCGAGACCGGTAACTACGGCTGGACGTTGCGCCGACAAGGTCGCCCCGACCTGGCACGAACGTATTTGCTGGGGGCCGCCGATCTCTTCGATCGTGTCAACCTCGCCGAGTTCGCCGCCCGCCACCGCGCCGCCGCCCAAGAAGACGAGATCTTGCTGACGCCTGAGCTACTGGCCCAACTACCGCCGGCCGTGCGCGGTGCGCTTGAGCGCGGCGATCTTGCAGGGCTGCAGTTCGCGCTCGATGCGTTGCCCGCCGCTGAGCAAAGCCTGGTGTATGAACAACTTGCCGCTGCGGGCGTTGTCAGCGACCCAGTTGCCGCAGATTCCAATGCAGCGATCAAGCAGTTCGAGCCGCTCTTGCACGCAATCGCCGATGTAGCGCGCGGATCGTACGAAGATCGCGCCGATATCGAACAGGCTCTCGATGACCTGGAGCGCAAAGGCTGGCGGCTTCGTAAAGTGGTGCATAAAATCTGGCAAGGGCAGCGCAATGCCCAAGCGCTCACCTACGGCCTCGACGAGCTTGACGCGCAACTTATTCGCCGGGTGCTCGAAATCCTCGCCGCAACGCCGTAGGGCCATTGTAGATTTTGCATTGCAGGTTGCCCTTGCTGCAATTGCCACACCACGCGCCCGCCTCCGATCGGCAATCTCCTCGTGCCGCGCCACGCGCCCGCCGTGACCGCGCGCTGCAATCTGCGATGTGCAATCGGCAATCCCAATAGGCTGTGCTATACTGATACTGCCTTCGGAACTCACGGAATTGGAACATCTGGTGTAGGGAAGGAGCCCCCCATGGGTAATGTAGCGATCCACGGTTTTGGCCGTATCGGGCGCACGCTGATGCGAATCGGCCTGCAGCGCGACCTCTTTGTTCCCTTCTCCATCTCTGATATCAAAGATGTCGAAACGCTGGCGGCGCTGTTCGAGGTCGACAGCAACTACGGGCGCTGGCACGAGCCGATCAGCACAAGCGAGGCCGGGTTTACCGTTGGCGGTCGCGAGATCCACTACTTCAACGCGATGAAAGACCTGCCCAATTGGGGCGAACTCGGTGTCGATGTGGTGATCGACTGCACTGGACGCGCAACAACACGCGCTGGCGCGCAGCCCCACCTCGATAAAGGTGCAAAGAAGATATTGGTGAGCGCGCCGAGCAAGTCGAAGGAAGATGCCGACGCCTTTATCTTGCCGGGCATCAACCTCGATACGTACGACCACGATAAACACACGATTGTTAGTATGGCGAGCTGCACCACTAATGCGCTGGCACCGGTGGTCAAAGTGTTGCTCGACAACTTCGGCATTGAGCACGGCCTGTTTTCGACCGTCCACGCCTATACCAACACGCAGTCGCTGACCGATCAGCCGATGAAGGATCGCCGCGATAGCTGGGCTGCCGCCGAGAACATTATCCCCTCTTCTTCGGGCGCTGCAAAAGCCCTGTCGTATATCTACAGCGGGCTGAAAATCACCGGCAAGGCCTATCGTGTGCCCGTTCGCACCGGCTCGATCGTCGAACTGAACGCGGTTGTCTCACGCCCAACTACGGTTGACGAGATCAACGCCGCGTTCGTGAAGGCGGCGAGCGAGGCCCCGTTGCAGGGCGTGATGGGTGTATTGGAAAGCGAGTGGTCGTCGGCACGTATCGTCGGCGATTCGCACTCCTCGATCGTCGATCTGCCGCTGACGATGGTTACTGAAGGGACTTTCGTCTCTGTCGCCGCCTGGTACGACAACGAGTACGGCTACACCTCGCGCCTGGCCGAGATGGCCGCCCTGATGGCGAAGTAGGCCAGGCCCGCTCCCGCCTCGCGACGAGCAGCACGTGTACCGGTGACGATGCAACAGAGAGCCATCGCACCGGTACACCTTGCTTCTTTTTTAAATACTGGTACATGTTTTATGATAAGTGAAATTCTTCCCGATATCGATCGCTGGCTGGCCCGTGGCGACTCGGTCGCTATTGCTACCGTGGTCAAGACGATGGGTTCGTCACCACGGCAAGTGGGCGCGAAGATGGCGGTCTCATCCACCGGGAGCATCGCCGGCTCGGTGAGCGGCGGCTGCATCGAAGGCGCGGTCTTTGAGGCATGTCAGGACGTGATCGCCAGCGGTAGAGCCCGGCTGCTGCACTTCGGCGTGGCCGATGAGACGGCTTGGGAGGTCGGGCTGGCGTGTGGTGGCACAATCGATGTGTTTGTCGAGCCGCTGCGTTAGCGCAAGGTTCCGAAAAGAGCAGTGGTTGGTGACAGACCCACGAATGGTGGCGACCACAAGCTTCCCTTTTCAGAGCTTTGTCTTATCAGACAAGGATCTATGTACACTGCACTACACGAGGCGATCATCCAGGGGCAGGCGGTTGCCACAGCAACGCTGATCGCACGCGCGAGCGAAGATGGCGCGTTGCCGATCGGCACAAAGATGCTCGTCTACGCCGATGGCCGCACGTCCGGCAGTTTGGGCGACCCTGGGCTCGATCGGCGCGCACGCGAGGATAGTATGGCGCTGCTGGAGGCGGGCGAGAACCGCAGCCTGGAGTACGCCGATCCGCGCAGTGAAAGCGGTTCGGTGCAGATCTTCATCGAGACGTTTCTGCCCGCCCCCGAGCTGTTTATGATCGGCGGGGTGCATATTGCGCATGCGCTGGTGCCGCTGGCCAAGGTGCTCGGTTTTCGCACGGTGATCGTCGATGCACGCGAGGCGTTCGCCAGCCAAGAGCGCTTCGCGCAGGCGGATGAAGTGGTGATCGCCTGGCCCGATGAGGCGTTAACGGGGCGGCTGAGCGCGAATAGTTATGTCGCAGTGCTCACCCACGACCCGAAGCTCGACGATCCGGCGCTGCACGTTGCGCTCAACTCAAAGGCGCGCTATATCGGGGCGCTTGGCAGCCTCAAGACCCACAATGCGCGCCTGTTACGGCTGCGCGAAGCCGGCTTCAACGACGAGCAGCTTACGCGCATCTACGGCCCGATCGGCTTGAGTATCGGCGCAAAAACTCCGGCAGAGATCGCGCTCAGCATCCTCGCCCAGATCGTTCAAGTTCAGCACCAAGAATAGGTTAGAAAGGTATGTATCGGTAGGGTGGCGGCGCAACTGCCATTCTACTGGCACGCTCAAGCTATGGATCCTCAATTGGCTACATGGCTCTATGAAGGTGCAGTTGCCCTGCACAATGGCGATAAGCAGCGTGCCCAGGAGTTGCTGCTCAAAGTCGTTGAGGCCGATGAGACATGCGTCGACGCCTGGTTATGGCTTTCGGGCGCAGTAGACGACCCCGACGATCAGCGCACTGCGCTTGAAAATGTGTTGGCCCTTAGCCCGAATAATCGCCACGCCCGCGAGGGCCTGGCGTATCTTGATCGGCAAAACGCGCGCTAGGGGCGAGCATGCTCGACCTCTGGCGCGCGTTTTGCCGAATAGCTGACTGTATTAGGCAGCGATCTCCTCGCGAATTCTTTCGTAGCCCACCCAGATGTTGTTACGGCGGATAGTGTTGACGCCGCGCACTTCTACGCCATCGATGCTCACAACTTCGGCTTCGTTTACCAGCACAACGTTCGGCGTTGTGCCGCGAAAGCGGCTCGTGTAGGCGGCAATAGCCTCGGCGATCTTCTGGTTGACCGTGAGTTTCGGGTTGTCGTCATACCACATCAAGAAGCGCGGGCTGGCCATGGTGTTTTCCTCTTTCTGACAAATGCCACGTATTCGATCGTATATCGTGAACAAGGATACGGCTCAGCCCATCGCGGCAGCGCACGGCGTAGAAGCGGCAACCGGAACGCTCCCAGATGCGATCGATGGCGTAGACCACATAGACACTGCCCTGCCGCCGGAACCGCAGCGGAAGGTAGTTGAAGCGTAGCGCGCTCATTTCGATGGCGTTGGCTGCGTCGCGCCGCACACGCATGTGCTCTCGCCACTGCCAGCCCCACGATGCGATACGGCCACGCCATACTGCCTGCTGTGCTTGCACCATCAGTATACTCCCAGTTCAAAACGTTGACTAACTGTAGCAGCCCTACCAAGCGATAAACTAGGCATGGTTGTAGCTGGCTATGCCGCCAGCAACCATCCAAACATTTGTACACGCCCGTTAGAGCTACAATAGTAGCCCCTAACACAACTGTTTAAGATTGCTCTATACTATCGCTGTTTTTATTATACCGAACATATGTTCGTTGTCAAGGCTTGTATTGCGTTATGCGGTATGTTATGCTGAAGCAGTTAACACCCTACAAGTCAGGAGTTTTAGCGGATGGACGATCGGCTGCACAAGCTGTATCGGGAACAGCTCAGCCAGTACAAGAGCGCCAATGCAGTATTGCACGACCTGGCATGGACACTTGCAGAGCTCGAACAGCAGATCACCGCTCTTATCAGCGACGCAAGCGAGCGCGAGCAGACGGACGAGACACATACACGGCGGCTGAGCGATCTACAGCGCTGGAAGACAGCGCTCGAAGACTCCGTCTTGCGCCAGATGTTACGCGCCGACGAACTGGCCGCCCAGGTCGCCAGCGCGCGTGCCCAGCTTCACAACAGCACAGGCGCTGAAAAGTAAGATAGAAGAACCGAGAACTCCTGCAGCGGTGCTCGGTTCTTGCGTTACGCCTCGTACGCTACGTCGCCGCTTTTGCCGCCACTTTTGCGCACCAGCCGGATCTCCCCAATGCGCATTGTTTTATCCACCGCCTTGCACATATCATAGATCGTCAGCGCTGCCACGCTTACTGCGGTGAGTGCCTCCATCTCCACCCCGGTCTGGCCATGGGTCTGCACCAGAGCCTCGATCAAGAGCCGCTCTCCGGTCGGGTCAGGCTGCATCTCTACTACAACCTTCGTCAACAGGAGAGCATGGCAGAGCGGGATCAACTCCGGCGTGCGCTTAGCTGCCATAATCCCCGCAACTCGTGCCACGGCGAGTACATCGCCTTTGGGCATCGCGCCGCTTAACAATAGCTGCAGCGTCGCCGACTGTAGCTGCACCTCTCCGCGCGCTACAGCACTACGTTGGGTATGTGCTTTCTCACCAACATCAACCATATGCGCACGGCCCTGTGCATCAAGATGGCTAAGCTCCCGCTGTTCATCGTTCATCTGTTCCCTCTTCGATCGAGGTAAGAAGGTATCGATAACTAGGTTGTAGCAGGGAGTAGTGCTTGCACGCGGCTACACCACATTAAGCACTACTCCCTGCGCCACAAACTTATTAGAGTTACGATAGCTTATTGCCCCCAATGACGAAACTGTAAAGAATACGTCGCTGCGTAGCAGCTATTTTACCCTAAACTAGCGCATAAAAAGCTTGAAAAGCAGAGTCAAGTGGTATATAATGGGGGCAATAGGTGGGGAAAAGTGGTAAAAAGTGGGGAATACGCACAGAAGTTCGTATATTTTCACTTAACAGCGCAGCGAATTCGGCAGGTGCCGAACGGGCGGAAATGGCCAGGTTGTGTTTCTCGGTGAATTCGAGCACACCATCGACGATAAGGGCCGTGTTGCAATCCCTGCCCGCTTCCGCGAGGAACTGGGCGAAGGGATGGTACTGACACGCGGCTTTGATCGTTGTTTGCAAGCCTTCCCCCGGCCAGCATGGCAGCGGCTGGCAGAACGCGTGAGCGCCTTATCGCTGGGCAACGAAGAAGCGCGCTTGCTGCGCCGTCTGCTGTTCTCTGGCGCTGCGGAAGTTGAGGTCGATCGTCAAGGGCGTATCCTCATTCCACACAACCTGCGCGAATACGGCGGCTTGGCCGAGCAGGTGGTGATCACGGGGATGGACACCTACTTCGAGCTCTGGTCTGGCGAGCGCTGGATGAGCGTGCTGGAGAAGCTTGATAGTGCAGGCAACTCGATCGCCGAGCAGCTGGCAGCACTAGGGATTTAGGAAGTGACAGGTGGCAGGTGGCAGGTGAGCGTTTAAGGCGAAGATACGAGCTGTCACCTATTAGCGGTTACCTATTACCTGTCAGCTTATGACGGAGTTCCACCACATTCCAGTGCTTTACGATGAAGTCGTCGCTGCGCTCGATCCAGGGCCGGGTAAACACTTCATCGATGGAACGCTCGGCAGCGGCGGGCACGCGCTCGCGCTGCTCGAACGCAGCCAACCTGGCGGACATTTGCTGGGCATCGACGCCGATCCGGCAGCCCTCGCCGCCGCGCAAGCGCGCTTCGAGGCAGCAAAACTGGCTGCCGAGTCCTTCACATTTCACCACGGCAACGCCGCCGAACTTTCTCGCATTGCAGCCCAGCACGGTGTGAACGCGGTAGATGGCGTTCTGTTCGATCTTGGTGTATCGTCGCACCAGCTCGACACCGCAGCGCGCGGCTTTTCTTTCAACCACGACGGGCCGCTCGATATGCGGCTCGACCCGACGCAGGGGCCGACAGCGGCCGATCTCGTCACTGAGCTCAGCGAGCAGGAGTTAGCCGATATCATCTACCGTTACGGTGAAGAGCGGGCTTCGCGACGTATCGCACGGTATATTGTCGAGCGACGCGAGCGGCAGCCTTTTAGCAGCACCGCCGATCTCGCCGCCGTTATCGCCCGCGCCGCCGGGCGCGGTGGTCGCGACCGGATTCACCCGGCAACACGTAGCTTTCAAGCGATTGCGTATCGCGCTCGACGGCAGCCAACGGCCGCTGCACTATCTCGCGATTCCCCGAGCATGTTTCCGACCGTGATCAAAGGCCTGGGCGGCTCGGGATGCGCACACGATGCGCGCGTCGTCATTGAAAAGCCGTTCGGTCGCGACTTCGCGTCCGCGCGGGCGCTGAACGCCACGCTGCACGAAGTTTTTGCGGAAGACTCGATATTCCGCATCGACCATTATCTCGGCAAGGAGCCGGTGCAGAACCTGCTCTACTTTCGGTTCGCCAACTCGTTTCTCGAACCGATCTGGAACCGCAATTACGTGCACAGCGTGCAAATCACGCTTTCCGAGGAATTCGGCGTCGCCGGCCGCGGGCAGTTCTACGACGAGGTTGGAGCGATCCGCGACGTCATTCAGAACCATCTTCTGCAAATCGTCGCCATCCTCGCGATGGAATGTCCGATCGGCAGCGAGAGCAACTATCTGCGTGACGAGAAGGTCAAGGTGTTCAATGCGATCAGGCCGCTCGACAAGTCGCAATTCGTGCGCGGCCAGTTCCGCGGCTATCGGAACGAGCCCGGCGTCGCCGCCAATTCGGTGGTGGAGACGTTTGCGGCCCTGCAGCTCTATGTCGATTCCTGGCGGTGGCAGGGCGTGCCGTTTCTGGTGCGCGCCGGCAAATGTCTGCCGGTGACGGCGGTCGAGGCGATCGTGGAGCTGAATTATCCGCCGCAGGTCGTCTTCAAGACGGACACGCCGAGCCTGCCCAACTATTTCCGCTTCCAATTGAGTCCGAGTGTGGTGATCGCTCTCGGCACCAGGGCCAAGCGCCCGGGGGAGAGCATGACCGGGGGA
>JAAUTF010000236.1 GCA_012031775.1 Candidatus Altimarinota bacterium
CGAGGTCGAGCGCGAGATCAGCCGCCTGATCACCGACTACGATGCGCAGTTCGAGCGTCGCGCCGCGCAATTGTACACTGTGCTGACTCAGCGCTCGCTGGCGGGTGTCGGCATCGCGGGCCTGCTGGATGCGCTAGTTGAGCGTACCGCTCAGAGTGTTGCGGTCTACGCGCCGAACGGCGATCTGCGCAGCCAGCGCTCACGCGGGGCAGCGCGTGTGGCCTTGCAGGCGCTGCGCCCGAACGCACGGGGTGATTTCTCGCTGTTGAGCCAGCAGATCTGGGTGGTGCCGATCGGCCCGCCTGAATTCCCCAACGGCTATCTGGCGATTGCCGGGCCGAGCCTAGACGAGTGGGATCGCGAAGCGGCAGATCGTGGTGCAGTCGCGCTGGCGCTGGAGTTCGCCAAAGAGCAGGCGGTGCAGGCCGCCGAAGAACGGCTGCGCGGCGATTTTCTCGCCAATATCTTTGCTGGCCCGCCCGCCGACATGGCCGCCGTGCTGCAGCGTGGCCAGGAGCTGGGCTACGATCTGGCGGCACCGCACGTCGCTCTGCTTGTGCAAGTCGACGATGGCAACAGCACGATGCTTAACCGCATCAGCAACCTTGTGCAGTCCGAGCTGACACGCCGCAATATTGCGGCCCCGATCTCGCGCCGTGATAACGCCGTGCTCTGTATGCTCCCTGCCGTCACCGCGACGCGCCCGCGCGAGTTTGCCGACCAGTTGCGCGAGCGTCTCAGCGCCGATTACGCCAAAGTTGCTGTGGCAATTGGCAACCCGGCACCCGGTATCGTCGATTGGATGCGTACGCTTGGAGAGGCGGAGCAGGCCTTGCAGCTGGGTCGCCAGCTCTTCGGCACCGGGCGGGTGTTGGCGTTTAGCGATCTTGGTGTTTACCGCTTGCTGGTACGCCTACGCGAAACGCCCGAGCTGTGGACGTTCTACCGCGAGACGTTGGCCTCGCTTGCGGCCTACGACCAACGCCAGGGCGGTGAGTTGATGAAGACGCTCGATGCTTATTTTAACCATCTCGGCAACTTGCGCGCCACCTCAGAAGCACTCCACGTCCACCGCAATACCTTGCTCTACCGCCTCGACCGTATCAAGGAAATCAGCGGGCTCGATCTCAACAATGCCGAAGAACATTTCGCGCTCTGGCTTGCATTGCGCGCGCACCGTGTACTGGGGACGATCGAAGAGAACTGATATTCTCGATCGGGCACCGTTTCTACGGTGCCCGATCATTTCCCAACACCACCACAATATCGGCTTCGCTGAAAATGCCCGCTGGGGCGATGTTCTCCACTGGCACACCGCCGAGTTGTTGTGCAATACGGCGACTCGTAGCCGGTTTGTTGTTCACATTATAGACGACGGTGCGCGCGTACTCGCCTGCTGGCGCGGTGTCGGCGACGATCACGCTAAAACCCGTCTGTTCGAGTTCCGCGCTGATGCGTCCGGCCAGGCCGTTGATAGCGGTGCCGTTAAAGACTTGCACCCGCGCTGCCTCAGCGACCTCATTCGGCGGCCGACTGCCAGCGGTCGAGCAGGGCCTGTACACCTGCCGCATCCCAAACCAGGTTCGAGCCGTTTTCATAGACGGCTACGTCTTGTGGATTGATCGAAAACTGGCCGATCGCGTCGGCCTCGATACTCACCGCCAGCCCGAAAAGCCCCAACAACACATCGGGCCGGTTGATCGGCAGCGTCGTGAGCACCGCTGGTGGGCTCCCTTCCTCGCCCGCAACTGCACCCAACAAGCTCGGCAGCAACGCGACCTGCTGGACTACATTTTTGGCCTGGAATTCGTCGATTATGGCCCGTAGCACCTGTTGCTGACGCTGCGCTCGCCCGAAGTCGCTGTCGGCGTGGCGCGTGCGCGCGTAGATCAGGGCGGTCGCGCCATCCATACGCTGCGGCCCTGGCTGAAATTCAACATACATAATGCCGAAGTCCTCGGTTGGGTATTCGGGGTCGACAATCAGGGTCGGCACATTGATCATCACGCCGCCGAGCGCGTCGACGATGCCAGCAAAACCGGCAAAGTTGATCTGCGCGGTATGGTCGACGCGCATGTTACGCTGTGGCAGCTGCAGAAAGGCCTCGACCGTCTGGCCGCTGAGCGCCATCGCACCCTGGGCGGCGGTGGTGCCACTGCCGTACAGCTCTTCGGCCCGCGCGTAGCCCTGGCCGTAGGCAACATTGATCTTGGCAGCGCCAATATCGAATACGTTCACCTCGCTATCGCGTGGAATGGCGAGCAGGCTAACCCAGCCTTGTGGCGCGTTGAGCCGCGTGAGGATGAGCGTATCTGAGCGCACGCCCTCCTCGGGGTGGTCGGGGCGCTCGTCCACGCCGATCAGCAGCAAGTTCGAGCCAAAAAGCGGCCCGGCCAGTGAGGAGTTGGGGCGCACGTCGTTTACCACGATGCGGCTAGACAGGCTACTGATCTGCCAGTAGAGCGCGCTCACACCGATGACGATAGCGATAAAGGTGAGCAGCACGGCGAGGCGCAGATTTGCCCAAAGCGAGCGCTGGCGGGATTTTACACGAACGCCGCGCGGATCACGCCGACCAGCCTGTGGCACGGCGATCGTCTCGCCGGTGTATGGATCGCCGTGCTGCTCGCGCGGGCGACGCTTTGATGTCATCGATCTGCCTCCAGTCGGAGTATAATGAAAAAGTATTGTTATGGGTGTTGCGGTCGCTTTGCCAACGCAACACCCATAACAGCATTCGTTTAGAAAGGATTCTCTATGGCCGAGTTGGCGGTGCTTGAGAACCCGCTGCGTACGGGTTTGCGGCTGAGCCGCACGCCGGAACCGTGTACGATGGTGATTTTTGGCGCGACCGGCGACCTCACGAGCCGTAAGCTTGTGCCCGCGCTCTACAACCTTACCCGCGAGCGCCGTATCCCCGCTGGCTTTAACGTCGTCGGCTTTGCGCGGCGCGACTGGAGCGACGATTTCTTCCGCCAGGAAATGCTCAGCGGCGTCAACCAGTTCTCACGGAGCGGCCCCGCCGAGCAGGCGATCTGGGCGAGCTTTGCCGAAGGCATCTCCTACGTACAGGCTAGCTTCGATCAGCCGCAGGGCTATCAGCTCTTGCGCGACCGGCTCGACGCGCTCGATAGGCAGCGCGGCAGCGGCGGCAACCGCGTGTTTTACCTGGCAACTCCGCCCGAATCTTACCCTATGATTATCGAGCAACTCGGTGCTGCCGACCTCAACCATTCGCCGCACGGCGGCTGGACACGGATTATCATCGAAAAGCCCTTTGGCCATGATCTCGCCAGTGCTCAGGCGCTCAACCGCAGCGTGCTTGATGTGTTTGAAGAAAGCCAGGTTTACCGCATCGACCATTATCTTGGTAAAGAGACGGTACAGAACATTTTTGTGTTCCGCTTCGCCAACGGTATGTTCGAGCCGCTGTGGAACCGTAATTTTATCGACCACGTGCAGATCACGGTGGCCGAGAGCATCGGCGTGCAAGATCGTGGCGGCTACTACGATCATAGCGGCGCGATGCGCGATATGATCCAGAACCACCTGATGCAGCTGCTCGCGCTCACTGCGATGGAGCCGCCGGTCTCCTACGACGCCGACTCCGTGCGCGATGAAAAGGTCAAGGTACTACGCGCCATCCGCCCTATTGTACCTGAGGACGTAGCATCATGTACGGCGCGCGGCCAGTACGGCGCGGGCAGTGTTGGCGGTAAGGCCGAGCGTGCGTACGCGCGGAGAAAGGCGTCGCCCCCGACTCGCAGACCGAGACGTACGTGGCGCTGAAGCTCTTTGTCGATAACTGGCGTTGGGGCGGTGTGCCCTTTTATTTACGTTCGGGCAAATGCCTGCCGAAGCGTGCCAGCGAGATCGCGGTGCAGTTCAAGAGTGCGCCGCACGCGCTTTTTCCTAACACGCCGGTCAGCGACATCGAGCAGAATGTGTTGGCGATGAAGATCCAGCCCGACGAGGGTATCACGCTGAAGTTCAACTCGAAAGTGCCGGGCCAGGGCGGGCAGATCCGCCCGGTGACGATGGACTTTCGCTACGGCTCGTCGTTCGGCGTCTCTTCGCCGGAGGCCTACGAGCGGCTATTGCTCGATTGTCTGCTTGGCGATGGCACCTTGTTCACACGGCGCGACGAAGTTGAGGCTTCGTGGAGCCTGATCACGCCGATCCACGAGGGCTGGCAAGCTGGCCCCTCGCTCGACTTTCCCAACTACGAGGCCGGCACCTGGGGGCCACAAAGCGCCGCTGATCTTCTGGCGCAAGATGGTCACGAGTGGCGGCGAATCTAATATACACGCTGGTCGCAGGTTTTGGCTGCGCCAAAACCTGCGACCAGCATCTTTTCCTCTTATGCAAGCAGAAATCCAAACCATCGAGCGCGACTGAACAGGCTCTGGCAAGACGCCGCTGACCCCCTGTTGGGCAAGACGGTGATGCGCACGTGTACGCTGAACCTGGTTGTGTTCGCCGCCGATCAGGATGAGGCCGACCGGCTGGCAGTGGTGATCCAGGAATTGACGGCCAGCCACCCTAATCGCACGATGATGGTGGTGGCCGATCCGAGCGCCACGCAGGCCAGCCTCGACGCCTGGGTGCAGGCCAATTGTCTGTTTACCGCGCCCGGCCAGCCGCAGGTCTGTGGCGAGCAGGTGACGATCATCACGCACGGGGCGAGCGGTGCGCAGGCGGCGGGGCTCATCCTTTCGCTGCTGCTGCCCGATCTGCCGGTGATCGCCTACTGGCCAGGCGCGCTGCCTTTTGGCGATCCGATCGTACTGCGCTTGCGCAGCGCTTTCGATCGGCTGATTGTGGATAGCGCCAGTTTGGCAAAGCCGCTGACCGGCCTGGCGCAGCTGAGCGCTGCTCGTAGTGTCGTGTCTGGGCAGGGCGGTTTTACACTGAGCGATCTGCATTGGGCGCGGCTGACTCCCTGGCGCGAGCTGATCGCGCAGTTCTTCGACACACGAGCCTGGCTGCCACATCTGCATCGGCTCGACGATGTCGAGATCGTGCATAACGCGCAGCATGGCCAAGCGGGCCTGGTGGCCGCGTTCTATATGGCGGCTTGGCTCAGCACAAGCCTCGGCTGGCAACTGCTCGATGCGCCAACGACAGGCCAAGGTGAAGCGGCAAGCGTGCAGTTGCGGCGCCCGGCGGCTAACGGCGTGCGCCACGATACACGCACGGTCACTATCAGGGTGCGCGCCGAAGCGATAGACGACGATACAACGCTGGTGGCGCTGCGGCTACGGGCGCTCGATTACACACTGGCGACGTTCAGTGCCGAATGGAACAAGGATGAGCACTGCGTGCGTACAAGCGCGCATATCGATGACTATGCGGCGGTGACGCGCTGGGCGCGCATCGAGGAATTCACGATTGGGCAGCTGTTGGCGGGCGAACTGCGGCTTCTCAGCGCCGACCGCACGTACACCCGTGTGCTCGAACTTGCAGCACAGCTTGCGGCGCGGATGGCATAATGGCGAGCGCTGTTGAACCGCAGAGGCCGGGAATTTGTAGCCATGAAGCGCGCAAAGGGCACGAGGCTAGGCTTGTTTGAACCGCAAAGGCGCGAAACGGATTGTCGACGGTGAGCTGCTTCACCGTTGCCCGGTCTATTCAACAAAGATATGCTCGTGCGGCAAGATCATGCCCAGTTCCTTGGCCTCACGTGGCCCAAGCGTTGTATAAAGCTTCACGTGCTGCTCCTTGCCGTACTGTTTGCGCTCTTTGCTCGTGTGTTTCAGTATAACGCACAGTTGGGTGATGCTTTACACCGCTAAGAACTGTGCTACACTTAATGATAAGTGAGTTGCGTAAGAAAGTTCATTAGGAGATATACAGATGAGCCGCTTCGACGAGTTCCTAGTCGCAAACGAGACCTTCGCTGCCGAATTTACTGTGGGCGATCTGCCGATGCCACCGGCGCGCAAAGTGGCAGTTGTGGCCTGCATGGATGCACGCCTGCATCCGGAAAAAGCGCTTGGTATCGCAATTGGCGACGCTCATGTGATTCGTAATGCGGGCGGGCGCGTGCAAGATGCGATCCGCTCATTGGTGATCTCGCAGCGGCTGCTCGGCACGAACGAGATTGTGGTATTGCATCACACCGATTGCGGGATGCTCACCTTCAGCAATGATGATCTGGCAGCGAAAGTGCAAGCCGATTTAGGTGTTGATGTTAGCGGCCAGGATTTCTATCCCTTTCCCGACCTGGAGCAAAGCGTACGCGATGATATTGCGTATCTCCGTGAGTCGCCACTGATCGCGCAAGACATTCCGATCAGCGGTGCCATCTACGATGTGACGACCGGTAAAGTACATGAGGTGGTGCGGGCGTGACGTTAAGGGTCGGAATTCAGAATTCAGGATTTACAAGAAGCACAACGCCGAGCATGGTTTTGGCGACGACGATCGAAGGCTTTTGCCGCCGCAGAACACTCCGTGCGCTCCCTCTACCCGTCGCCTCGCCGTAATACCAGAGAAAGAATGAGCCTTAGTAGCTGCCGTGCAAAGCCCCGCGCAGGGGATACGCTACCGGCGTTCGAGCGCGGCTGCTGGTGTCGATGCCGGCAGCCGCGCTCGCTTTTCCTGAGCGCTCGAATTTGGTATGATGGCGCTGTGGAGAGGCGGCTACGATGAAGGTGCGCTGTGAACGAACTCGATCTTAATGCGATCGTCTTTCTGATTCCGGTCTGGGTGATCGTGGTGCTGTTGGAGGCGCTGGCGATGGTGCAGCTGCAGTGGGATCAGCCGCTGCTGGCGCTACGCGACTCGGCGGTGGTGAATAGTGCCTCGACGCTAGTGGTTTATGTGCTGAGCGGCTGGCTCTTCGGCTTCGGTTCGATCCTGATCTTGCTGCTGATCGCACTCATACTGTCGATCCTGATCGAGGGCGGTACCTTGCAGCTGTTGCGTCGTCGGGCTGGCCCGCCAACATGGCTGGCCGCGCTGATTATGAATATCGTCAGTTATATTTTTCTGCTGGTGCTAACGCTCTCGTTCGGAATGATGTAGGGGTGTGCGGGCGCGGAATAGTGCATTTGGAGCGCGCATTTTAGTAATGTAGGGGTGTGCGAGCGCGGAATAGTGCATTTGGAGCGCGCATTTTTAGTGGCGAAGCCACTAAAAATGCGCGCTCCATCCTTTCTATTTCTTTTGTCGGGCTGGCGACCACGTGGGGCGCTGCGGCCACGCGGGGCCTGGGCCGGTTGCGCCTGCGGTTGAGCAGCGGTAGATTTACGAATAGCCTCGGCCTCGGCGGCAATACCATTCTGGGCAGGGCCTTTGCCGGTAGCAAGGCGCGCGGCGGCGCTTGTGGGGGCCGGTGCGGCGCTGGCTCCGGCCTGGATCAGATGCATGATCTCGTTCTCGCGGCCCATGTGGCAATGCTTGAACTTCTTGCCGCTGCCGCAGGGGCAGGTATCGTTGCGCTCGGGCAGTTTGGTCGCCTTGCGTACCGTGCGCGTCTCCTGGCGCACGTTCTCTTCCTCGCTGCTGCCGCCCGCGCGCTGCGCCGAGGCCAATCGCGCCTGTTGCTCGGCCTCGATCTGGCGCAAATACGCCTCGTATTGGAACGAAGCGGGGATAATATGGTAGACAATATCGTGGGTGATGTTGCCCTTTAGTTCGTCGAACATATCGAAGGACTTGCGCTTGAACTCAACGAGCGGGTCTTTCTGCGCATAGGCCTGCAACCCGATCGACTGGCGCAGATCGTCCATCGCGGTCAGATAATCGACCCACTGGCGGTCGATGGCGTTGAGCATCATACGTCGTTCGACAAAACGCATCTGCTCGCTGCCGATAGCCGTTTCACGCTCAGCATAGGCCTGCTCGACAAGATCGACGAGGTGGCTCTCGATCTCGATGCGTGTCATCTCGGCCAGCGACTCGGCATGAAAGCTTTCGGGGAGCTGTGGCGCGATCGTTTTCAGCGCGCGCACCAGCGCTTCGAGATCCCAGGCTTCTTTGTCGTCGTCGGGCAGATGAGTGTCGACCTGAGCGGCGATCTCCTCGCCGACAAGCTCGATCACGCGCTCGTGCATATCAGCGCCATCGAGGATGGCCTGGCGATCGGCATAGATAATCTGGCGCTGCTTATTCATCACATCGTCGAACTCGACAGTGTGTTTGCGGATGTCGAAGTTATAGCCTTCGACACGGGTCTGCGCGCCTTCGATCGAGCGATCGAGCACGCCGGCCTGGATCGGCACATCGTCGTCGACGCCGAGACGCTCCATCAACCCTTTGATGCGCTCCATGGGGCCGAAGCGCCGCATCAGATCGTCTTCCAACGAGAGGTAAAAGCGCGAAGAACCAAGGGTCGCCCTGGCGACCAGAGCGACCGCGCAGCTGGTTATCGATGCGGCGCGCCTCGTGGCGCTCGGTGCCGACGATATGCAGACCGCCGAGCTCGCGCCAGCATGCTGGCAGCGTCGACCTCGGTGACGCGCCCGCG
>JAAUTF010000237.1 GCA_012031775.1 Candidatus Altimarinota bacterium
TGTCGACTATGTGGCGCTGTCTTTCGTGCGTCACGCCGACGACATTCGGCGCGCAAGGAAATTATCAAGGCACACGGTAAAATACACCGGTGATTGCCAAGATCGAGAAGCCAGAGGCGCTCGACGCGCTGCCCGAAATTCTCGAGGTGGTCGACGGTTTGATGGTGGCGCGCGGCGATCTTGGCGTGGAGATGCCGCCCGAGCGTGTGCCGATCGCGCAGAAGCATATCATTCAGGCGGCGAACCATTCCGGCATTCCGGTGATCACCGCCACACAGATGCTCGAGTCCATGATCCAGAACCCGCGCCCAACGCGTGCGGAGACCAGCGATGTAGCCAACGCGATCATCGACGGCACCGATGCCCTGATGCTCAGCGGCGAGACAGCTATGGGCGCACACCCGATCGAAGCGGTCAAAATGATGGATAAGATCGCTCGTGAGGTCGAAGAGAGCGGCCTGAAAGGCGACGACATCACCACACCGCGCTGGACGTTGCCCGAGGTCAAGACAACACCGTACGCTATCGCTGCGGCGGCTATTCGTATCTCCGAGACGCTGCCGGTGAGTTGTATTGCCGTCTTTACCCAGTCGGGGGCGAGCGCCCGCCTCGTAGCCGAGTTCCACCCGCGAGTGCCGATCGTGGCCTTCACTTACACCGCCGATGTCTACCGCCGGATCGCGCTCTACTGGGGCGTACAACCGATCCAGTCTGCAGTGCGCGATCGACTCGATACGCTTGAGGTGCAGATGCGGGCAACACTGCTCGAACTTGGCTATGTTAAGTCCGGCGATTTGGTAGTGATGACAGGTGGCCATCCTGTTTATCGGCATGGCCCGACGAACTTTTTGAAAGTGATTAAAGTCGATTAATTGAGGGTACAGAGTATAGGGTACAAGCTACAGGAGGCAGCTGTAGCTTGTACCCTTAACCTGCTTGACATGGCCCCAAGCGGGTGCTACCCTGTAGCCATTGTGCAGCCGCCACCAGCAGGCGACCTGCCGGACGAGGACAAGGATGCGGATCGTTTCGTTGTTGCCGAGCACGACGGAAATCGTGTTTGCGCTGGGCCTTGCCGACCAGCTAGTGGCAGTAACCCACGAGTGCGACTACCCACCGCAAGCGCGCGCTTTGCCGGTAGTGACGCAAAGCCTGCTGGATCACAGCGCCGCGAGTTCAGCTGAGATCGATGGCGTGGTGCGCAGCCAGCTACGCGACGATTTATCGATTTATGCGCTCGACAGCGCGCTGATGGCGCAGCTCGCACCGACCCTCATTCTGACCCAGGCCCTTTGTGATGTATGCGCAGTATCGTTTGAGAGTGTCGAGCGAGCGGTGGTTGGCGCACCCGTTCCGGCGACGATTATGTCGTTCGAGCCCAATAGTCTCGATGGCATCCTTGGTACTATTCTTGCCATCGGAAACGCAACCGCACGCCACGAGCGCGCATATGATCTTGTCGACGCACTGCGCGCGCGTATCGAGCGGGTGCGCACGCAAGCTGCTCAGATAAGCCAGCGGCCACGTGTCGCTTTTCTTGAATGGTTCGATCCGCCGTTTGGCCCCGGCCACTGGATTCCTGAAATGATCGAACTGGTTAACGGACGAGTGGGCTTCGGTAAGGCTGGCGATGTATCGCAGCGGATCGCCTGGGAGAGTGTGATCGCCTTTGCGCCGGAAGTCATAATTTTAGCACCTTGCGGCTTCGATCTGGCGCGGTGTGCTGCCGAGGCAGCAGAGATACTGCCTCATCGCACCGGCTGGAGCGCTCTGCCGGCAGTACGCCAGGGCCGTGTGTACGCGGTCGATGGCAACGCCTATTTTAGTCGCCCTGGCCCACGTATCGTCGACAGCCTCGAGCTGCTTGCTGAGATCGTCCACCCCGACCTTTTTACCGGCTGGGGGCCGGTTAATGCGGCTATGCCGCTCACGATCGCCGCAACCTGACTGGAGCTTGCTCTATGGCCCATAACGAGCCGACCATTGCCACTATTTTGCGCCAGCTCGCCGAGCAGCACGATGCCCCCGTGGCGGAGCGCCAGGTGCTGAATGAGGTTCTGGCCCGGCGTCCAAGCAACGCGAAAAACCCCTATGCCACCATCCGTGAACGCCTACGCTGGGATGGCTTGAGCCTTGGATGGCTGCGCTTGAGTCGCCGTGAGCTTGTGCCGTTGCGCGTGGTGCTGGCGGGTCTACGCTTCCGCTGTGTGCCGCGCCCGCAGGATATCGCCGCCGGGGTGCTGCCGCTGCCGCATCTTCAACCTTTTGTGGGCTTACGCACCCAGTCGGTGGTGCTACACGATAGAGCAGGCTGTGAGTATGTACTCGACGAGGGCGAGGGCGAGATCATCCAGTCTTTGCGTTTTACGCCGTTTTTTCGCCTCGCCGCCTGGTATCAGGCCGAGCACTTTGCGCCCGGCGATAGCGTGCTGGTAACCGTAGAGGAGAATGCGACAAGACGCTTTCGGATCGAGCGCGAGGCTGCGGACGACTTTCGTCGGGATGCTGTTGCAGCCCAGGACGCCGAACTGCTGAACGCCATGCTCCAGCGCGTGAACGCATCTCAGCTCGCGCTACTGCCCTGCGACGAGCTCGTCCTACCGATCTTTGCCTTGGCTTCCTGGCGGAACTCCTACCCAGGCACTGCCTGGCAGCTGCTGTTGCGACAAGACGGGCGGCTGCAACTTGTCGACGATATTTTGTCACCAATCAGCGCCACGCCGCGCTTCATTTCACCTCTGCCGAAGATGTTTTTCCGCTTGATCGCTCCGAGCAAGAGGCGGTCGATCAGGTCGAAGACGCTGTCTTGCTTGGCGAGATCGAGACCTTGCAGAACGAACTACGTGTCTCGCGCCAGCGCGATGCTGAAGCCGGGATCTGGAGCGGCCAGATCCAGCGCGCGTCGGCGGCCTACAGCTTATTCGACCGCTCGCAGCATGATGATGGGCCAGCAGGTGTCTTTTTCGCCGATATCGAGCTTAGTAGCGATGGCGATACCTTGCTCGACGGCGGCGATTGGCTGCTCGACGAGTGGGACTCGATGGTTGAAGATCATCTCGACGGCGCAAGCCTTGTCGATAGCCCGGTGTCTTTTGCTGAGGCGCAGGCGCGCATGATGGCTGCATTGCCGCCGGAAATCGTTCAGCGCTTAAACGAGGCGCGCCCCGAAGAGGCGGAGATAATTATCGCCTCGCAACTCAACTACCTGCTGGTGCGCGATCCAGGGCTGTTTCCACGTATCGACCTCTCGCCGCAGAGTGGCAACGCATCCACGCTTGATAGCGATACCCTCTTTGAGGGCAACTGGCTCGATGTCGATGACGATGAGTGGGAGCCAGAATGGGGCGATGAGCTTATCGATGCCATCGACGACGAGATCATCGGCGAGATGGGGGTGTATACCCATAGCACAGACCTGATCAATCGCTTCCACGATTACCTGCGCGAGACCGGCAAAAGCGCGAGTACGGCCCGCCTACGCACGCGCCAGCTGCTAGTCTATGCCGAATTTCTCGCCTCTTACTATGAGCGCGCCCTCGACGAGGCGACTACGCAACGCTCGATGAATGCCTGTTCTTCTACTATCCGCGGCGCGTAGTGCATACCTCGCCGCGCCAGGTACGCGACATCTGTGTGGCAATTAAGCAGTTTTACAGCTACCTTAGGCAGCACGGCGATATCGCCGATGACCACTTCGCCATTGCCCAGTGGCGCCGTCGCGACCAGGCAGCGCGTGTCGTGGAGCTGTACGAGCGCATCTCCAGCGAGTCGCCGAACTTTGAGTTGTTGTTCACCCGGCTGTTCGAGCCGTATACCGAAGAGTAGGGTACAGGGTACAGCTTACAAGGCACGATGCGGTCTCAATTGCGGGGCCGCATTCCATTATTTCCCCAATGCTTCTCTCCGCCAATACGATCTTACAACAGCGTTACCGCATCGTGCGCCTACTGGCGGCGCGGCGGGATGGGTGCCGTCTACGAAGCGAGCGACGAGCGTTTAGGCAGCACTATCGCGCTCAAACAGACGCTGGTGAGCGATCCGCAGCTGCGCCAGGCCTTCGAGCGCGAGGCCAAACTGCTGGCCCAGTTGCAACACCCTTCGCTACCGCTTGTCAGCGATCACTTCGCTGAGGGCGATGGCGAATTTCTCGTGATGCAGTTCATCGCCGGTGTCGACCTCGAAACAGCGCTGCAACAACGTGGACGCCCGTTCGCGGTGGACGCGGTGCTGACCTGGGCCGACGACTTGCTTGATGCGCTAGACTATCTGCACAATCAGACACCGCCGATCATTCACCGCGACATTAAGCCACAGAACCTCAAGCTCAATGCACGCGGCACCATCGTGCTGCTCGACTTCGGACTAGCCAAGGGCGGCGACACAAATGCAGCACCAAGCGTCTTCGGTTATACACCGCAGTACGCGCCGTTGGAACAGATAAAGGGCAGCGGCACCGATGCGCGCAGCGATCTGTACGCATTGGCGGCAACGCTCTATCACTTGCTAACGAATACGATGCCGCCGGATATGCTGACGCGTGCAGCGGCGCTGATCAATGGCGAGCCCGACCCGCTCGTGCCGGCGATCCGGCTGAATCCGCTCGTGCCGCAGGCGCTCTCCGATCTGCTGGAGCAGGCGATGGGCCAGAGCCAGGCACAGCGCCCGCCGAGCGCGCTGGTTATGCGTACAGCGCTACGCGACCTCCAGCGCCCGCAGCAGATGCCGAACTCCAGCGGCCAAGCGACAGTCGATCGTTTCGCCACCACCTGCGCCCACACTCACAACACCAGCAGCGAGTGTCGACCCGTCATCGTCGCTGAACCCGACGCTTCCGGCTAAACCCAGCGAGGCGGCACGCCGCACGCTAACTACAGGCTGCGTAGCCACACTACTGCTGGCTCTACTAGTCGGCGGCATCGCCCTTTGGCCGCAGTCTCGTCTCGGAACAAGGAGCGGGGACTACGAGCCAGGGTGCCGTGACCACACGCCTCACGCCGCTTACGCCCAGGCAGCGTCGCGCGCACCGAGGACTGGGAGGTGCGGCAGACGGGTGAAATAGTGCGCGGTGATGAAGCGTACCGTCGCCTCTACCAGGCCAATAACAATAACGAGCCCCCGACGGCGGGTATGGAATATGTGCTGATGCAGATCGAGGTAGTGCCCCACAGCTCCGCTGACAACTTCAATGTCGGGGATGTCGACCTGATCGGCGAACGAGCCGTAGTCTATCCACCTTTTGCGGCAGTGGCACCAGAACCGCGCTTGATCGATGCGCCGCCATTAGATCGCGGCGAGCGTTACAGCGGCTGGGTGGCCTACCTCATCGGCCAGGAAGAGCGCAACCTGATGTTACGCATTGTTACCGGCTACGGTGCAGTGCCGGTCTTTGTGGCGCTGGAAAGCGGCGCGCAGCTTGCCGTCGACCCGGCGCTGGCCGCGATCGCGCCGACCAAGCACGGCAATGCACGGTTAGAGCCCGCCAGGCATCGGGGAACTGGTTGTAACCGAGAATTGGGAATTGACGCTGGAAGAAACGCTGCGCGGCGCGGCGGCCTGGCAACAGATTCTGGAAGAAAATCAGTTCAACGACCCGGCTCCCCCTGGCACGGAGTTCGTCTTAGCGCGCTTCAGCGGGCGCTGGATCGCCGATGCCGAGGCAGCCAACTATATTTTCGACTCCTACTTTACCGCCGTCGACGCGCAAGGCGTGGAAGTCGAACAGGGCGTGGTGACGCTCGGCAAACGTGAACTGAGCACCGAGGTCTACCCTGGTGGGCGCTTTGAAGGTTGGGTGGCCAAGCTTGTGCCGAGCGGCGACGCTGAAGCGCGTATTGTGTTTAAGGCGACTTCATCGAATTTAGATCCCGATGGGTTTGATACGAGGTATTTTCAAATTGAATAAGGGTGTGGGGGTTCGAGTGGCTACAGCACTTGAACCTCCACACATAGTCTCATGATCACCTACACAATCGTTATGCTCGCGCCGCACACGCATCTGTATGATGTAACGATCGATGTCGATGAACTGCGCGGCGATTTTACCGATGTTGTGTTGCCCGCATGGACGCCGGGATCGTACATGATCCGCGATTTTGCGCGCCATGTGCAGGAGTTCGCCAGCGCTTCACCCTGGCAGAAGATCGCCAAAGACACCTGGCGGGTGCAGCACGGCGCTGCCGAGAAGCTAACGGTGCGCTACCGCGTCTACGCCTTTGACCTAACAGTGCGCACCAGCCACCTCGACAGCAGTCACGGCTACTTTAATGGTGCGAATGTATGTATGTACGTGCCGGGCCGCACACAGGAGCCGCTGGCGCTACGACTGGTGATGCCAGAGGGTTGGGTCGCAACGACCGCGCTACCGCTGGCAGCATTCGAGGATCAAGAGTCAGAAGTCAGGAGTCAGGAGACAGGAGACTCTGGCACAGCCTGCCATTTCACAGCAACGGGCTATGACGAACTCATCGACTCGCCGTTTGAGTGCGGTACGCATCGGCTGCTGGCGTTCGATGTCGATGGAATTGCGCACCGTATCGCGATCTGGGGGTACGGCAACGAAGACGAAAACCGCCTGGTCGACGATACGCGGCGCATCGTCGAGGTGCAGCGCGACCTCTTTGGTAGCTTGCCCTACCCGCACTATACGATCATTCTGCACCTGACCGACGGGCGTGGTGGTGGTCTTGAGCATCGCAACAGCGTGACAAACATGCTCGATCGCTGGACGTTCCGCCCCGAGCGCAGCTACGAGCGTTACCTGGCGCTGACCTCACACGAGCTGTTTCACGTCTGGAACGTCAAGCGGCTGCGCGCGGCGGCACTCGGCCCCTTCGACTACCAGCGCGAGAATTATACGCGGCTGCTGTGGGTGATGGAGGGCTTTACCAATTATTACGACGAACTGCTGCTGGTGCGCGGCGGCCTGCTCACGCCCGAGCGCTACCTAGAGCGCCTCGCCGACGAGATCGTCGTGCTGCAAAGCCAGCCAGGCCGCTTGGTGCAAAGCCTAGAGACGAGCAGCTTCGACGCCTGGATCAAGCTCTACCGGCCCGACGAGAACAGCAGCAACTCTAGTATTTCCTACTATTTGAAGGGCGGCCTGGTGGCCATGTTGATCGACTTTGAGATCCGACGGCGCACGGTGGGCGCGCGCGCGCTCGACGATGTGCTGCGCCTGCTATACGCGCGCTACCCTTTCGATGGGCCGGGCACTCCCCGAAGCGGGTGCTATCCAGGCAGCGGTGACGGAGGTTGCGGGCGGCGACTGGAACGCGTTTTTGCGCAATATGTAAGCGGGGTCGACGAGATCGACTACGACGCAGGCTTTGCTGTGGTTGGCTTGACGCTACGCTGGAGCCACCGCAGCCAGCGCAGCGAAAGCGCTCCGGCTTGGCTTGGGCTGAAGTTCAAGCGTCAGGGCGAGCGCACGCTGGTGGCTGAAGCGCGCAGCGACGGGCCGGCGTATGCTGGCGGCATTTACACCGACGATGAACTGCTTGCGCTCGATGGTTGGCGTGTTAACGAGGAAAAACTGAACGCGCGGTTAGCCGAACGCGCGCCCGGCGATTCCGTCACTCTGACCGTCTTTCGTGGTGATTCCTTGCAGCAGATCGTGGTCACGCTCGCCGCCGCACCCTTCGATCGTCTCGAACTGGTAAAACGCGACGACATCGACGCACAGGCGCAGGCGAACTACCGCAGCTGGCTGGGCGTGTAGATGCAGGCATCATAACGGCATTGGCGATGCCGATGAAGTTGTGATGCCCGCTCTATAGTGTAAAAAGCTTAGCACGAGCAGGGGCACAATGAGTGCAATCACGATACCAGCGGGACGGCCAGCGTAGACAGCAACAGGGATGTAGGCGAAACTCGCCAGACTGAGCAGCCAACTGCGGCGATCGTTGAGGAAATTCAGCGGCAGTGAGGCAGCGTCGTAGACAGCGGCGAATGGCAACAGCGTCAGCTGAGCGACAGCGGCGGTGCTGATATAGTCGCGCCAGAGCAGCAAGGGCAGCATAAACACTGCCAACGGCCAGATCCAACCCTGCCGCCCCGCGCTCGCATACATCTGCAAAGCCTGCCACCACTCCGCAAGCCAGTTCGGGTCGAGCAAAACGCTGCCGCCCCAGAGCGCCGCGATCATCACAGCCTGTTGCCGCCAGTTACGGGCCAGCACAGCCAGTGTAACAGCGACCAGGGCGCACGTCGGCTTGGTGAGGATCAGCGCACAGCAGAAGGCGAGCAGCCAGGGCCGTTGCTCACGGTAGGCCCAGAGCGCTACAAGCTGCACGATCAGCACAACCAACACATACTGCTGGAGCCAAAAGGCCTCGAAGAGGGCGACATACAGCAGCAGCCAGAGCGGCGCGCGGTTAAGGCCGAGTGCCAAGACGAGGCCGAAGGCGCTGAGCGCGAGCCAGGCCATAGCTGCTATCTCGCTGGACAAGAAACTAAAGGGTAAAACGATCAACA
>JAAUTF010000238.1 GCA_012031775.1 Candidatus Altimarinota bacterium
GGCCCACCTGGAGCAGCGCGCCTGGGTGACGCGCGCACAGCATCCGGCTGACAAGCGTGTCCAGCTCGTGCGCCTCACGACAGAAGGCCAGCGCGCTGCCGCTGACCTTGCAACGGCCCGGCGCGCACGCTTTACACGGCTGGTTGCGGCGCTGCCCCCGGAACAGCATGCCCGTGTGCTTGCGGCACTGGCGATCTTAGTGGAGGCAATTGATGCAAGCACAAGCTAACGTTCCGCAAGCGGGTCGAACCATGACCATCGTGATTGGGGTGCTCGTCCTGGCCGTGCTCGCCGGCTCGATCTGGGTGGGCATGCGCGTGCAAACGCGCGGCAGAGCGACGTCGCCGCCCGTGGCGCACAGGTGATGCCCTTCGATCTCGAGCGCACCACCCATGTCTTTGAAACCACACCTGACGGCGGCGTTCAGCAGGTGCAGGCGGATGATCCAACCGACACCGCACAGATCGCGTTGATTCGCAGCCACCTGCAAGACGAGGTCAGCAAGTTCCAACGCGGCGATTTCAGCGCTCCGGCGGCCATCCACGGTGCCGCCATGCCAGGGCTGGCGCAGTTGGCACAGGGCTCTGCTCAGATCGACGTGGTCTACACGCAGCTAGCTGACGGCGGGCAGATCCGCTATACAACTGACGAACCGGCACTCATCGCCGCACTGCACGCCTGGTTCGCTGCGCAACTGATGGATCACGGCGATCACGCAACCGACCATCGCGGCCATTAAGCCTGCCGATATTGCTGACTGTCTCACATACGCGCGACTCGTGATCCGTGATCACGCCCGTGCAGACCCATCACGCTGGGGTGATGTGCGTGATCCGCTTCCCATAACGGGCAAGGCTCGGAGGTAATACAGCGGTGGCAGCCTCGTCTCACCGCTACACCTCCCATGTACCCTGTAACGTGAATCGACAATCAGTGACCATATACCTCAAGCTCCGCGACGTAGATATTCGAATAGTACGCATCCCACGTCATCGCGTGCGGCCAGCAGGCGCGCAGATGTGGCAGCACCGTTTGGGCGGTCGTTCATCCGCGCCACGCGGCCTGGTGTGATCTTCACCTGAACTGCTCTACACGCTGACGTCGCTGGACGGTGGGCACCGTGGGGCGCAGTCGAGCGCAGCGCGTTGCCTCACGACGCTGGCGGCAGATCGGTGCGGCCCTCCCCGCCTACGATCCAGGACGATCGCCTGGTCGTGGTCTGGTCATACTGTGCGGGCAGTGTACTCAACGTTGCACCAGCGCACTCCTGCTGACCGGCTACTTGCTCGTTGTCGCGGTTGATGCCTTGAAACAGTGCTGCACGACACTGTGGCCGTCGCTACTGGGCTAAACCCGGTTGTCGGGTTGCTGTCTATGCAGCCAAGCAACCGCCCTGCGCCAGCGCCTCATCTACGGGCACGCGTGCCTAAGAGGATATACGCTCTGCTAGTCAGCAGGAAGCTGCATCTCGATCAGGCTTGGGAGTGCAACATCCTGCGGGAACAGGCGATTGAAGGGGTAAGGCACCAGGGTGAGAAAAGCGCCGCCGTCGGTGACAACATACAGTCGTTGTGTGCCGTCCACCTCCCGACGAACAGCAGCACTTGTCGCCCCAACCATCCCGCTTGCCGCAGTGCCTACCGTCGTTTTCGTTCCATCGGGCGCCACCTCCACGAGCACGTTGTAGGGGTGCGTCGTGATGAACGCGTTCCCGCTGGCGTCAAACGCAAAGTCGTCGCCGGTCACACCGCGCGCCACTACCGTCGGCGTGCCCGCACGCCTGTCGGCTGCCAGCGGCACCCGCACGAGATCACCCGTCGACGAGTTTGTCACATACAAGGCGTTCTGCCACCAACGGAGGCCATTGGCACCGGGGATGCCAGGCAGACTCTGCGGCATCAACAGCGCACTTTCCAGCCAAACCTCAGGTGTGGCGGCATCGGGTGTGAGCCGCCAGATCCGCCCCAGCGCGCTGTCGGCGACATACAGCTGGTCTTGGGCGTCGAACGCCATGCCATTTGGCTGGGCACCCTGCGGGAAGTCCGTCACCACACGGATAGTGGTATCCGTGCCCACGGTCACAACCTGCCACTGCTGCGCGGCAGGGTCACTGGCCCGCCCGCTGCGATAGGTTGCGTAGAGCACGCCGGCCTGATTGCGCGCAAGGGTGCCAAAGAACCCTGGTCGGCTCACGAGCGGGGTGGCGCTTCCATCGACGTAGCGCCAGATCGTGCCCTCCTCGCCCGTCCCGCCCGACAGATACAGGCTGCCGTCGGGAGCGGCCAGCACTCCTTCGAGGAACGTCCCGGCAGTGAAGGTGGCCAAGCTGCGCGTGGGCAAGATCTGTTCGGGGTTGCGGTCGGGGTAGCGCAGCCCAAGCACTGCGGTGACGACGGGTTGAGACATGAGCCCAAACTGGAGCGTGACGAGCACCACGAGTGCGAAGACAAGCAGTGTCCCGCCAATGCCGAGAAACACACGTTTCATGATTACGCCTCCTGCCACTGTAGTGTCTTATGTGTCGCTGCCGTTTCAGCGGACGCAAGGCCAGTTACTGTCGCGCATAACTGCCAAACTGCGGCGCGATTTCGGGGTCGAGCACGGCTTTGGGCCACGCAACGCGCTTGCTATTTGTGTCGTAGTAGTGGCCCGATACGCCCGCGAGCTCGGGTGACGCGGCGAGGAAGACCGACGAGCGGGCGGCTTTCGTCGCCGAGAGGCCACGATCGTCGCGCATCAGCAGGCGGAAGATCGGCCAGGCCAGGCGCAGCGCTGGGGGCAGCATTTCCGGTGTCATCGCACCCGTCATGGCGGTGCTGGCACCACCAGGGTAGGCGACGTTGATCGCGACCCCGCTTCCGGCAACGCGCTGGGCGTACTCGTAGCTCATCGCCATCATGGCCGCTTTGGCCTTGCTATACGTGCTGAGGCCGCGAAACGAGCGCTCCGCCTGCAGGTCACTGCGATCGAGCTGTACCTGTGGCATGCCACCTGAAAGGTTGACCACGCGCGCCGGCGCACTATGCTGGAGCAGCCCGAAAAGCAGCTGGGTCAGCAGGAAGGGCGCAACGACGTTCACCGCGAAGTGAGCCTCGACCCCATCGACAGTGAGCCGTCGCGTGGCCTCCAACAGACCAGCGTTGTTGATCAGCACGTCGAGCCGCTTGTAGCGGGCACCCACCGCAGCGGCGAGTCGGCGCACCTCGGCCTGGCTGCTCAGGTCGCCAAGCAGCAGGTCGACCTGTGGGTTGCCGCCAGCCTGAATGATTGCGGTGCGTGCCGCCTCGCCACGAGCGCGGTCACGCCCGGTGATGATGACATGGGCTCCTGACCGGGCCAGGCCAAGGGCCGTTTGCTGGCCGATGCCGCCCGTCCCACCGGTGATGAGCACCGTCTTGTCGTGAAGCTGTGTGGTCACTGTGTTCTCCTTGTCGCTGGTAGAAGTTGCTGCTCGCTCAGCAGCCAGAGCCGACGCCGATCGTCCGGATTGTTTGAGACATGTGCTCTGCTCCTTCATTAACTCGATAGGACACTATATAATAGTGTCCTATATATAGTGTATCAAAAAGCGCCGCCGGAAGACCTAGATCGCTGCGGGCCGATCTAAATTCTCAGTGACGCGGTCGAGCCAGGTGAGAAACGAACCAGCTTTGTGGGGCGAGAAGTCGGTGAACATCCGACGCACGAACTGCTGCCCCGCCTCGCTCAACTCCGCGTGGAGGTTATAGGCCTTTGGGCGAGGAGCAGGAGTTTGACCCGTGCGTTCTCCATGCAGCGGCGCATCGTGAGGTAGGTTCGTTTCAGCGTAACTATGGGTGCGACATACTCACCTTTCTTGTAGCGAACTATCTAATAGCAAGCTAAGTATATATGCATAGAGTTCCAATGTCAAGCTGGTTCACGAACGGGTCGCTTCGCTTCTGGCCCTTGATGCTGGAGTTGCCGCCGACTGGGCCTCAGATGTGGCTATCGTTGGTTCACCAGCGCTGGGGCGAGGCAGGTTGCTGCCAACCTCCCTGGGGAGTTGCCCAATCAGGGGCCGGACACGCCGCTCGTTGCCCCGCCCATGCGCGCCTGACGGATACACTGTTGATAGCTCTCGTTGTAGTATTATAGCGCTGGGCAGAAGCATTGAGCCATACGTCTGGGGTGTTGTGGGCAGCTTCGCTGCCCACAACACCCCAAACAAAGCTCAATCGTTGTGCTCATCGCTGTAGAAGAGGGAACCACACAAATACAATGGTTCACTGAGGAAGAATTGCCAGGATTACTGGTTCAAGGACATAAAGAAAGGATTGCCGACGCCTACAGTGTTTAGAGAGGCGAAAAGCGTGCATGTTTTGACCAATGAATAAAATCAAAAGCACATATACCTTTCGTAGAAGCCTTGTGGCCAACCCAGATACCCAACAATCGCATGCAGCATTCCGCCGCTGACGCAGCTCGTGACCTGGGCACGAGTTTGGCACCCTTCCCGTGCCATTACCTACCTCGCTCAAGCAATGCAGCCAGCGGCGCAGCTACCGCGGGGCGTTGTGTGGCAAACCACGTAATCGCCATAGCGTCGAACGACGAATAGCTTCTCTCAGCGCGATCACATTATGAAGGTCACCGCTCAAACCACTATGTTGTTGGCGAAGGTCTGAATTCTTCAGACCTTCGCCGAAAGCGGGGCATTGCGTAAACGTACCATATCACCTGATGTACTTTCTCCCCCACGACAGCTATGTTCGATTGTGTAAGAAGTCGAGCACAATCTGATTGAATGTCGCTGGCTGCTCCATATTCAGCAGGTGCGCACAGTTTGGCATGATCTCCTTGCGCGACCCAGGGATCGTAGCCGTCATCACATCAGCCGCCCGCAAGACTTCGGGATGGTCAAGCTCGCCCACGATGATCAGGGTCGAAGCCTGAACCGCAGTGAGCCGCTGCACCGCTGGTGGATTGAGTGGCTTGAGCGGGGATAGGTCAACATTCAGCAACGTTCCATTGGCAAGTGCGATCCGATTCATCTCCGCAGCACGCGCCTGGATATGCGGATCGACCTGATCGGATTCGCGAAAGGGACCGTCAATCCAAATACGGTTTTGCAACTCCGATGCACGCGTCAGATCACCCTGGCCGATTGCTGCCATCATCTCCATCAGATAGCGCGGTGGTTCACCCTGAAGTTCAAAACCGCTGGGAACGGCAGAGACGACAACCAGTGCCGTTACCAGTTCGGGGTGCTCCAGCGCAATGTCGAGGATGATCTCACCGCTCAGGGAGCAACCAAGCAAGGTAGCGCGTTCAATGCCGAGGTGCTTGAGCAGATGGTAGAGATCATCGCGTCGTACGATCGGCGCTTCGGCCCGATCAGATTTGCCACAGCCCCGCATATCAAAGCGGATGACACGATAGTGCTGGGCGAAGGCATCCCATTGATCGTCCCACATTCGACTATCAACGAAGCCTGCATGGGACAATACTAACGGTTCGCCGTCACCCGCGACTTCGTAATACAGTTTACCGTCACCCACATCAACATACCCATTGACTCCGTGTGTCATGGATGGGCCTCCTGTGTATATAGTTGCTTGAGAACAATCCCTATGATAGACTGGATTGGGTGACACCTGTTGTCACTCAAGTGAGCAGTGTGTAGGTGTGGAGCGTGATGATGCGGGCTGATCGGTTACTGGCGATGATGATGTTATTACAGACGCGCGGAAAGATGACGGCCCAAAGCCTCGCCGACAAATTGGAAGTTTCGCGGCGTACCATCTGCGCGATATTGATGCTTTATCTGCGGCTGGTGTGCCGATTTATGCGGAAGGGGGGACATGGGGGTGGCATTGCGCTCGACGAACACTACCGCACAACGCTGGCGGGGATGCAAGAGAAAGAAGTTCGAACGTTGTTCGTCAGTGACAATACCTCGCTGCTCAACGAGATCGGGCTTGGCAGTGCCGCAGCAAGCATGCTTCTTAAGCTCCGCGCCGTGCTGCCTGCGGCGCATCAGCCATCGGTTGAGCACATGCGACAGCGGGTGCTCATCGATCCCGTGTGGTGGTGGCGCGATCCGCAACCGCTGCCGTGGTGGGACGACCTGCAACACGCCGTGTATGAAGATCAGTGTATTCGCGCTGTCTACGAGCGCCACAACAGTGAGGTGATTGAGCGTCTCTTGGAGCCGTACAGCTTAGTCGCCAAGTCAAGCGTGTGGTATCTGATCGCCCGTCACGCTGGAGCGTTGCGGACGTATCGTGTCGTACGCTTTCGCCAGATCACGCTGCTCGATACGCATTTTCACCGCCAAGCGGACTTTGATCTGCCCACGTATTGGCACAAGCAACTCCGGCAGTTTGGAGAACTAACAGCCGAATATCGTTTTACCTTGCGAGTGCATCCCGAGCGCATGAACTTTCTGCAAGAGGTCGTACCCGGACGCTATTCCGAGCTTGAACCAGCAGATAGCAGTGGCTGGATCACAGTCCACATTCAACTCGACTCGCTGGACTTCGCCAAGATGCTCGTGTTTGGGCTTGCAGAGTACGCCATCGTCGTCGAGCCACAAGAACTCCAAAAAGTCATTGTGACTACGGCTCGTGCCATGCTCAGCAAGCAGAACAGGCGCGGTCGAACTGCGACCTCAAATGCCAACGACAGCGAGATATGAATCTGCCTGTCACGCGGAACACAGCATCCCCGGTGCCGCACAACAAGGCGCTGCACTTGACACCTTTATGCAGGGTAACATTCGGCTTGCGTAGCCGTGGTATCAGTCACGTCATGCGTCGTCTCGTTGGCATCGGCGGCGCAAGTGAAGCGGAACGTTGGGCGGCACTAATGCGATTCTTGCTCTTTAGCTTTACCCAATGTACAGCACATACTGTCAGACAACGAAGTTCAGTTTTAATGTATATCTTAACCTTTCGATTGTTGCGTTATGATTAGTCAAGCGTTGTTCTGTAAATACGAGCGTGTATCTTGACGGCAGCCGCTGCCGGGCATCCGGTCAGGCTATAAGGGAAAGATAGACTTTGCCGGCCTCCCACTCGTCGCTTGTCTCCATTGCCAGGGCGCTCACGAGGCGCAAGCATGAGGCCTCGTTCGGAAAGACTCCTCCCACACGCGTACGGCGCCGGATCTCTTGGTTGAACCGTTCGAGAGCATTGACCGTCCGTAAGCGCACTCGGTGTGCGGCTGGGAACGCGAAGACCGCCAACCCTTCGGGCAGGGCGCTTTCCATCCAGGTTGCCAGCTTCGAGACAATCTTGGTGTACTTCTCAACTGTGCGGGCCAAGAGCGCATTGGCCTCAATCCAGTTGACTGCTGTGAAGATCGCGCGAATATCCGCTGCGACCTCAGCTTTCAGCTCCTGGCGCGGCACGTAGGCCTGAGCATTCTGCTGGAGGTGGAACTGGCAGCGCTGCCAGGGCACTCCACCAAAGGTGGCCTGGCGAGCTGCCTGAAGCCCAGTATGTGCATCACTGGTGATGAGTTGTACCCCGCTCAGACCACGCGCGAGCAGGCTTTGGAGAAACTGTCGCCAATGCACCTCCTGTTCACTCACCGAAACCGAGACGCCCAGGATCGTGCGCTTGCCCTCAGCCGTGATGCCGAGGGCGAGCAGGACGGCTGCATCACGCACCTGCCCATCGATACGCACCTTCTCGTAGCGGGCGTCGAGCAGCAGGTAGGGCGTGAGGCCGAGCGGGTGCGTGCGCCCGCGTTCGAGCACCTCGTCGAGTTGGGCAGCCGCCCGACTCACCTGGGTTGAGGAGAGTTCGACCCCACAGAGCTGCTCGGTGATTGCCGCCACTTTGCGCGTACTGACGCCCTGGACGTACATTTCGGCCAGTGCCAGGGTCAAGGCGCGCTCGCTGCGCAAGCCTTTTTCGAGCGCCTGGTGTTCCTTTCTTGGTCGTCTCAGCAACGCCAAGGATACACCCGAACCCGCTCCTCCTTCTCAGGCGGGCTCCCCGAATTTACAGAACCAAGCTTACACTATCGCGTGGTGTGGTAGCAAGCCACGGCTGTAAACTATATAGGGAGTTGCGGCGCAGCACATGCTATTGCACTGCACCGTGCCCTCATATACAATGAAGCGCTGAAACAACACCGAAGGGACGCGTGCATCAGGCACGCGCGAACCGGCAACCATATGACTACCACCAGTGCTATCCGCCTCGAACGCGCCCGCGTCGCCCTGGAGGGCCTTTCCGTCGGTGACGCCTTTGGCGAACGCTTCTTCACCCATCCCGCCGTTGTCACATCGCTGATCGCCCAACGCGCACTGCCAGCCCCGCCCTGGCCCTACACCGACGACACCGAGATGGCGCTGTCGATCGTCGCCGTCCTGCGCCAGTACGGGACTATCGACCAGGACGCGCTGGCGCGGAGTTTCACCACGCGCGCCAATCTCGGGCGCGGCTACGGCGCGGGCGCGCTCAAGCTCCTGCGCCACCTCAAGCAGG
>JAAUTF010000239.1 GCA_012031775.1 Candidatus Altimarinota bacterium
TTGGGATCGACCGTATCGAGCCGCCGCGAGAGATCGCTGAACTCGCCGCGCGCGGCAGCCATCTCGTCGATCGTCGGCCCGGCCTGTTCTTGCCAGCGCTGCGTGGCGGTTAACAAGAGCTGGCGGTTGATCTCGGTGATCTGCGTATAGGCCAGATACTGAATCCAGGCGTCGTCGATCGGGTTGATCGTATTGGCCAGGATCTCGACCTTGGCCTGCTCACCGGTGAGAATTTGCTCCTGGACGTTGCGCGGCATAACCTGCACCACCGTCAGATCGCGCGCCTCTAGGGCGGCGAGGGCCGACTCACGCTCGGTGACGATACGCTGAATCTGAAAGTTCAGCCCGACGAGCGAGAGCAATCCCTCGCGCATCTGCTCGTCCATCTGCTCGGGCAGCACCAAGCCGGTCGGCAACACCGGGCGATCGGTGACATAGCCGACGCCAAAGATCAGCAGCACCAGCACCGGCCCCAACACCAGGCTCAGCATCAGGCGTGGCTGCCGCCGCACCTCATTCATCTCTTTGCTAAAAAGGCCAGCGTGCGGATCAGCCACTGTCGCATAGTCTACCCTCCTTACGTCGGGTGAGAAAGATGCCCATCGCAGAGCGCGCCGACGACGTCGGCGCGCTCTGCGATCGACGTATCGACTAAGCTTTCAGATCGCCTGCCTGTTGGATCAGGCGCGTGAAGACTTCGTCGTAGGGGCCTCGTAGGGCTCGGCTGCGTACACTTCGATGTCGAGGTTGGTGCTGAGCACCTTGAAGATGATCGGCAGCGCCAGGCTCGATTCGTCGACATAGGCACGCACGCGGCCCTGGCCAGGCGGCAACACCGCGTTCGGCACCTGCTCGACTTTGTGGATGCGGCCTCGGGCGAGGCACTGTGTGCCAGCGGGGCCAGGGTATGGCCAAGCAGGTCGAGCACCTGGCCGACCCGGTCGGCGTCGACATCGAGCGTGACGATCTCGCCGTCGAAGGCTTTGCGCCGCAAATTCTCCGGCGTCTCCACATGCAACAGGCGGCCTTTGCGCATCACGGCCACGTAATCGCAGTAGGCAGCCTCGCCGACATACTGTGTGGTGACGAGCAAGGTGCGACCTTCATCGCGTAGGCTGCGGAACTTCTCCCAGAAGCGGTCGCGTAAAATTGGGTCGATACCGGCGGTCGGCTCGTCGGCGAAGATCAGCTCGGGGTTATGAAAGAGAATGGCGGCCAGCATCAGGCGGCGCTGCATACCGCCGGAGAGCTTGCGTGCCAGGCGATCGCGCGCATCGTACAGCTCCACGAAGTTCAACAGCTCGTCCATCCGCTCTTTGCGCTGGTAGGGCACACCATAGAGCGAGGCGACAAAATTGATATTCTCGCGTACCGTCAGCTCGGGGTAGAGCACAAAGAGCTGCGGCATGTACCCCATACGTGCGCGCTCGACGGCGCTAAACGTCGTCGGATCGCGGCCCATCACGGTGACCTTACCGCTATTGGGCGGGAAGCGCCCGGTCATCAGGCGCACCGTTGTGGTTTTGCCACAGCCAGAGGGGCCGATCATACCAAGAATCGTGCCCTGCGGCAGCTGCAGATTGATGTCGAACAGGCCGACGCCGTTGCCGAAATCTAAAGTGGCAGCTTCAACGTTGGCGATGAGCGGCGGCCCAGAGCGGTTGGCATTCGCGGCGGGCGCACGCATAACGACTCTTTCTATAGTAAAGCGAAACGCTTCTTTATCATGGGGAAATTTTAGCGAACTGTCAATGGCTAAGAGGCTAGAAGAAAATCGAGCAGCACGCGCTGGAAACGGCGCGGGCGTTCGTCCATGGGGTTGTGCAGCGCGCCGCGAATAACGGTATACTGCGCGCCGGGGATGCTGTCGGCGATCCAGCGCGCATGCGATGGCGGAACCAGGCTGTCGAACTGGCCAGTAACGACGAGTGTTGGCACAGCGATCTGGCCGAGGCGCGCGCCGAGCGGGTTATTGAAGAGCTGCCGCAACAAAAACTTCAGCGTCACCGGGTCGTAGAGCGCCTCGTATGAGGTGCGGCGCAGCCAGGGCAAAAGCCAGCCGCCGCCGTGGTCGTGCGGCACATAACGACCCAAAGTGGCTGATGCTGCGGCTGAGCAATAAGGAAAAGCGCAGCGAGGCCCAGCCTGCGGTATCGACAACATTCGGGTCGTTGCCACCAGGATTATAGGCCTGCACAAGGCCCGGCAGACGATTGGCGTCGGCGGCAGCATCGACCAGCACCAGGCGCTCGATCAGATCGGGGCGCTGCAGGGCGATTTCGGCGGCGATGTTCCCGCCCATGGAGTGACCAACAAGGCGAATGGGCTGATCGCAGGTAGTCTCGCAGAATACAATCACGGCGGCGGCCAGATCGGTGATCGTCGCCTGCGGCACAAAGGGCGAATCGCCCTGGCCTGGCAGATCGAGCGCAAACTAGCGAAAATGGGGGGCGAGCGCGAGCAGCGTGCCCCACCAGAGCTCTTTGAAGGCAGCCCAGCCGTGCAGCAGCAGCACCGGCGGGCCATGGTCACCGGCACGCAGATACGCCAGCGGCGGCAGCGGGTGAAAGCCGCGCTTGATCGGAGAGACCGTTTTGATCACCATAAGGCTATTATACTACGCGCTGCGTTATGCTATCCTGTAGATAGCATAACGCAGCAAAACGGTTTGCGGCGGCCTCGCCGCCAGGGGAGGATGGTTGTACCATATTGCGACCTGCTTGGCCGCTAGCGTACGGTACACCATAGATACAAATGAAAAAACGGGTGCTTTTGCTTTCCACGAGTGCGGGATCGGGCCACGTTGCTGCGGCGCGGGCGTTGGAGAAAGTGTTCAGCGCCATGCCCCAGGTGGCCGAGGTCGTCAATAAAGATGCGCTTGAGTTCACCAATGAGTCGTTTCGTACGATCTATTCTGATTTGTTTTTGAATCTCGTTAAAAGTAACCCGCAGCTGCTCGGCTGGTGGTACAACGAGAGCGACGAGCCCTGGAAAACCGATACCTGGCGCATCATGCTCGATCGCGTGAACACACAGCCTCTTGTCAGCTTTATTAAAGAGTATGCGCCGCATATCGTCGTCTGCACCCATTACATGCCGGCCGCGTCGTCTCATACCTGATGTCGCGCCAGGAGCTAAAAACCGATCTCTCGATCGTCACCACCGACTACGACTTTCATTCGATGTGGCTGAACCGAACCTTTCATCGCTACTTTGTCGCGCTCGGCGAGACGAAAGCACACCTCACCGCGCTCGGCCTGCCGGAGAACCGCATCGTCGTCTCCGGCATCCCGGTCGATCCGCAGTTCGGCGCACCGGTAGATCGTGAGCACGTGCTGGCAAATATCAACTCGACGCCGAGCTGCCGATCTTGCTGCTCTCCGCCGGGGCTGTTGGCAACGGGCCGATCATCAATATCATCGAGCGCCTGATGCAACTGCGCCACCGCGTGCAGACGGTTGTTGTCTGTGGGCGCAACCTCGAACTGCGCCGCGAGGTCGAGGCCTTTGTGCTGCCTCAGGCCGAGCGCTTTCGTGTGATCGGCTACACCAGCGATATGGCGAGTTTGATGCATATCGCTACGCTTTTTATCGGTAAACCCGGCGGCCTGACTTCGTCTGAGGCGATGGCTGCCGGGCTGCCGATGCTGATCGGCATGCCTATCCCCGGCCAGGAGGAGCGCAACAGCGACCATCTACTGGAAAAGGGCGCGGCGATCAAGTTCAACGATGTCACGGTCATCACCTATAAAATCGATAAGCTGCTCGATGAGCCAGAGCGGCTCGCACGTATGCGCCAGGCCGCCCACGGCCTTGGGCGTGCAAATGCCGCTCAGGTGATCGTCGATACGTTGCTCGCCGACGACAAGACCGAGCCGCTATATATCGATCGCGAAGTGCGCCGCAAAATGGCCGAGGCCGTCAAGGGTGAGGTTGAACCACCGCGGATTGTGCCGATGACCGCCATCTACGATGTGCATACTGGGGTGCCCTATGGCCTGCTCACCGATGCCCAGTTCGCCGAGATCACTCATTACCTCGAGCTGAGTGGAGGCCAAGAGCATACTTATTATGTCAACAGTGAAACTGTCGAAATGCTGCGCTCGCACGGTGTCAGCCGCCCGGTGATCGATGTGCTGGCGCGGGCGGTGAGCGGGCGTAGCGAGACCGACATCTGCTGGACACGGCGGTAGAGGGGCTTGCAGATTGCCCCATCGTTCAGCGGAGATGGGGAGATCGCGAGACGCGAGGCAAGGCTGCAAAAATGTCCGGCTTCGTGCCCTTCGTGGCCAGAAACGTGCGGTTCCTTGGCTTAAAAAGCGCCCGGCTTCGTGGTCAATAGTGGTCGTAGCTTTCAATTCCTGATGATCGAAGCGTATGAATTAGGAAATCGTAACCTGTACTGGGACGCCCTGTTCGGCCCCGGTTTGCTTATCGTGCTGAGCGCGTTTGTGATAGATTACGGCCTGTTAGCGTTGGTACGGCGCTGGCTGGAGCGTGTTGATCTGCCGTTTACGCGCTATCTGTTCACGGCGCTTAAAGGGAAGTTGCTGCTGGTCGGCATTGTGGTAGGTGCCTGGGTCGCGCTGATCACGATTATCAGCAGTATGCCGCAGCTACGCTGGTGGATCGATCGCGCTGCTATTTTGCTGCTGCTCACGATCGCTGTGGGCGCAATGCTGCAGCTGCTGAGCGGCTGGGTAACGATCTATTTCGGCGAGCAGCAGAACGCTTCGGTGTCGCTGCTTAAAAACATTGTGCGCGGCTTTAGCGCCTTAATTGTGGCAGCCGTGGTCTTCTCGGTGCTCGGTGTGGATATCTCCACACTGCTTACCCTGATCGCGGGCAGCAGTGTCGGCATCGCCTTTGCACTAGAAAAACCGCTCGGTAACCTCTTCGGCGGTGTGCAGATCCTGGCCTCGGGGCGCTTTAAGGTCGGCAACTATGTACGGCTGAGCAGCGGCGAAGAAGGCTATATCACCGATATCCGCTGGTCTGACACCTACATTCGCCAGATCACCAATAACGAGATCATCGTGCCGAACGCTGTGATGACCTCAGCGATCGTGGTGAACTTCGACCGGCCTGCGCCGGAGTTGGCGGTTATGTTAGATGTGCGTGTCGCCTTCGACAGCGATCTGCGACGCGTCGAGCAGGTGACAACCAACGTGGCGCGCGCGGTGATGCAGAACGTTATCGGCGGTGTGCCCGAGGTCGACCCATTCATTCGGTATAACCAGTTCGCCGAGTCGGGCATCAACTTCACGGTGATTATGCGTGGCCAGACTTTTATCGACCAGTTTGCGATCCGTCACGAGTTTGTGTGTCGGCTCCAGCAGGCCTTCGCCGCCGAGGGTATTCGTATCGCCTACCCGGTGCGCGCGTTGCGCAACGATCACGAACGGCCTTTGCATATTCAAGCCACAACCATAGCCACACCCGACACCCAAGCCGAAGCCAAGCTGTAACCTCTAACCTGCTTATGGTCGAGGCATACGAAGTATTCAACCGGTCGATACCATGGCAGCGCCTGCTTGGCGTGCTCAGCTCTATTTTACTGAGCGGCGTGCTCATCGATTTTGCCTTGCGGCCTCTGCTGCGTGCGTTCGCCCAGCGGCTCAAGCTCACAACCACCGCTTATGTGATGGAACGGCTGCGCGGGCGACTGCTGCCCTTGTTTGTGATCGAGGCGCTGCGGCAGACCATCATCGACATGCTGCCGATCTGGATTGCCCCCTTCGGACGCTGGTTCTTCACCCTACTGCTGGTCGCCTACGGTGCCTGGGTGCTCTCCGGCATCGTCACCGAGCTGATTCAGCGTGCCCTGGGCGGCACCGAGGGCCAATCGGTCTCTATTCTTACCAATGTGGCGCGCGGCGCTGGCCTGCTAATCATCAGCATGATCGGTCTCTCGTTTTTTAATGTGCCGCTGGGGCCACTGCTCACTGTGATCGGCAGCAGCAGCTTCGGCCTGGCCTTCGCGCTGCGCGGGCCGCTCAGCAACCTGTTCGCTGGCATGCAGATCATCGCCTCGAACCGCCTGCGCGTCGGGCAATACATTCGGCTCGGCAGCGGCGAAGAGGGCTTCGTCACCGACATTCTCTGGTCAGACACCACCATTCAGCAACTGGCGAACAATATGGTGGTGGTGCCTAACGCCGTGATTACCACCACCACCTTGTACAACTTCGATCACCCCGGCAGCGGGCTCTGGGTCGTGGTCGAGGCACTCGTGCATTTCGACGCCGATCTCGACATGGTGCAGCGCATCACGCTGGAGGAGGCCGCAGTTGTGCAGCAGAAAGTCGTGGGCGGCATCAGCACTGGCAGTTCGCTCTTTCGTTATCTGGGCTTTGAAGAGTACGGCATTCGTATGCAAGTCATTCTGCGCGGCGATACCTTTGTCGATCAGTTCCTGCTCAAGCACGAGTTTATCGCCCGCCTACAAGCGCGCTTCCAACACGAGGGCATCGCTATACCGGTGCCGGTGCGCGCGCTCTACAGCGAGGGGCTGGCGCTCCAGCAGGAGTCAGGAGTCAGGAGTCAGGAGTCAGGAGTTTAGGCAAGGGCACAGCATTACACGTACCACTTTGAACAGCCACTAAAATGTCCGACCTCCGCGCGCTGCGGCCTTTGCGGTTACTATTGCCGTGCCTTTGGGAGAAAGTGAATGCAACACCTTCAACCCTGGTCAAGATTCTGTTCTTTTGTTCTCTTGCTCTGCTGTTCTAGCGTGCTGCTCAGTGGCTGCGGCGATTCGGTAAACAGTGCGCTTGGCCTGGTACCAACGACCACTGCCGTGACGGCACCGCCACCAGCACCATCGACGATGATGGTGGAGCTTTCGATGCCCACGCCCACGCCCGGGCCACGCAGTGAGCGCATTCTCTTCGTTGGCGAGCGCGGGGGTAACGTCGATATTTATGCCGCCAACCGCGACGGCTCCGGGCTGGCCCGCTTGACTGAATTGCCCACAGCCGAGCGCGACCCAGCCTGGTCGCCCGATAGCAGCCAGATCGCGTTCACCTCACTGTTCGCGGGCGGGCCGCGCCTTTTTGTGATGCGCAACGATGGCAGCAATATGCAACAGATCAGCGGCAACGAGATCGCTGCCGAGCAACCCTCCTGGGCACCCGACGGTCGACGTATCGTGTTCACACTGCGTGATGGGGAAACATCGACGCTGGCGATCATCGACTTGACGACACGCGAGATCGTGAATGTGCCGCGCCTGCCCGCCAGCGCCAGCGACCCGGCCTGGTCGCCCGATGGGCGCCAGATCGCCTTTAGCGCGCCCAGCAGCACCGGCAACCGCGACATTTACGCCATCGGCCCTAATGGCAGCGGTGTGATCAACCTGACAAACTACCCCGGCAACGATAGCGCCGCCGCCTGGTCGCCCGACAGTCGCCGCATCGTTTTTCAGAGCGAGCGCAACGGCAAGAACGCTATTTTTGTTATGAACGCCGATGGTTATGCGCAAACGGGGCTGACGGACAGCGAGGCGAACAACATCAGCCCGACGTTCAGCAGCGATGGCCGCCACATCGCCTTTGTGTCGGAGCGCGACGGCAGCAGTGAGCTGTACGTGATGGACGACAGCGGTGCCAATGTACAGGCGATCGGCCCACCGCAAACAGCGATCAGCAGCCCAGACTGGCAGCCACCGGCCCAGGAAATTATCGTCGATCGCCTGGCCTTCGCTCGTGAGGGCAGCGATGGACGGCGCAGCCTGATCGGGCTGAACATCGACAGTTCTGGTGAACAACTGCTGGTGGCGAACCCGAACAGCGACAATATCACGCCAGCCTTTTCGCCAGACGGGCGTCGGTTCGCCTTCGCCTCCGCTAGCGGCGGTGGGCGCTATGATATTCTGCTGGCCAACGCTACGAGCGAAAGTGAAATGCGGAACCTGACACGCGGCGAGGGCAGCAACATGCACCCGGCATGGTCGCCCGACGGCCAGCGCATCGCCTTTGAGTCGAACCGCAGTGGCAACTGGGATGTCTGGGTGATGAACGCCGACGGCACCGACCCGCGCAATCTCACCGCCGATTTCAGCAGCAACGACGGCAACCCAAGCTGGTCGCCCGATGGGCAGCGCATCGCGTTTGCCACCTATCGCACCAACAACTTCGATATTTTTGTAATGGAGGCCACCGGCAGTAACCCGCGCCAGCTCACTAACGCTAGCTACGACGAAATGTTCCCGGCTTGGTCGCCCGACGGAAACCAGATCGCCTACCGAGCTGTTGTGCGTGGCAAAAGCCAGATCTTCCTGATCGCGCTCGACGGTGGGCCGGGCAACCAGTTGATGGAGAGCAACGCGAACGACGACAACCCGAACTGGTCGCCCGATGGGCAGCGCATCGCATTTAGCTCAGACAGAGGCGGCGTCAACGATATCTACGTGATCAACCTGAACTCGCTGGACATCACACGCATCACAGCAAACC
>JAAUTF010000240.1 GCA_012031775.1 Candidatus Altimarinota bacterium
CCCTCCGGCGCGCGTCGTGGCCGGTACCGAACACCGCTGCGATGGTGCGGCGGTAGGATTTTAGGGACAGAATTCAGGATGTCAGGAGTCAGCAGAGCCACAGGGCACAGCGCATAGAGCACAGCACAGTGAGGAATCTGCATTGTTCCGCAGCGTCATCACTGGCAGATGCCTCACCTGCGTTCGGCATGACATGGTGGAGCATAGCTCAGTGACGGTGGCCGCGTAACCTGTGTAAATTGAGGGCAGAAGTCAGAGATCACAAATCAGGAGTCAAGGAAGCGTAAAGCACAGAGCGCAGAGCGTTCGCTGTAACTTCTGAATTCTGACTCCTGACTCCTGAATTCTAAAGTAAGGAAACATCATGCTCGACCACGACACGATCGCGGCTCTGCTGGAGGAGCACAAGGTGCCGGGTGTGGCTGTGGGTGTCTGGCACGCGGGGCAGACGCAACTCAGCGGCTTTGGCGTCACCAGTTTGCCGAACCCGTTGCCGGTCACGCCGGAGACGATTTTTCAGGTTGGCTCGATCACTAAAACGTTTGTGGCTACGGCGGTAATGGCGCTTGTCGAGCAGGGCAAAGTCGCGCTCGACGAACCGCTGCGCAGCTATCTCCCTGAACTCACGTTGCAAGACGCGACGGCGCAAGAGCAGGTGACGCTACGCCATCTCTTGAACCATAGCGGCGGCTGGGCGGGCGACTATTTCGCCGACTGTGGCCGCGGCGACGATGCGCTGGCCGAGATGGTACGTCGGGTGGGGGCATTGCCGCAGCTGTTGCCGTTTGGCACGCTCTTCTCCTATAACAATGCTGGCTTTGCCCTGGTGGGCCGCGTGATCGAGAAGATCACCGATATGCCTTTCGAGCGCGCAGTGGCCGAACTCATTTTTGCGCCCTTGGGCCTGGATCAGACCTTCTTCTTCGCTGAAGATGTGATGTTGCAGCGCTTCGCCGTCGGCCACATACAGCGCGATGGCCAGACCGAAGTAGCTTCGCCATGGCCGATTGGCCGGGCAGCTAACCCGGCTGGCGGCATCTGCTCTAGCGTCGGCGACTTGCTGCGTTACGCGCGCTTCCATATCGGTAAACAGAATTCAGGATTCAGGATTCAGGATTCAGAAGTTCACGCAGCGCTGAGTGCAGAGTCACTTGCGCTAATGCGGCAGCCGACGATCGCCGCCGATACGATCGGTAGCTACGAGGCTGTCGGCCTGGCCTGGTTCTTGCGCACGCTCAATGGCGTCACGCTGGTCAATCACGGGGGTGCAACCAACGGCCAGATCGCGGCGCTCACACTGGTGCCCGAGCGCGACTTCGCCGTGGCTGTGTTGACCAACGCCAACAACGGTGGCCTGATCACCAAAGCGGTGGCCGACATGGCGCTAGAGCACTATCTCGGCATACATGAAGAAGAACCGGCGACGCTCGCGATCGATACGGCGGCGCTTGACACGTACTGCGGGCGCTACACCAGCCAGATCGCCGACATCGAGGTTGTGAGCGAAGCAGGTAGATTGATCGTAAAGGTTCAACCCAAGGGCGGTTTCCCAAACGAAGACTCGCCGCCCGCGCCGACACCGCCGCCAGCCCCCTTGCGCTTCTTCGCGACGGATCAGGCGATCGTCGCCGAGGGCCCGGCCAGAGGCAGCCGCGCTGTCTTCGGGCGCGACACAGCAGGTGACATCGCCTGGTTACGTTTTGGTGGGCGTGTGCGGCTTAGGAACCAATGAACAAGCAGGTGCCGAGCAAAGAGCAAAGAACAGAGCGCCCAGCACCCAGAGCGCAGCCTGCGGCGCCCCAACCCCTGCATAACTTCGAGGATTGCTGAACCCTTCAACTGTAACCTGTAACCTCAATCTATGGCGATCAATAAAACCATTCTCGACCTGCTCGACGTCGGCGCTGCCGATGCACCGGCCCTGCTCGCGCCCGATCATCATGTCGTTACCTATGACGCACTGCGCAGCAATGTGCGCGAACTGGCCGCAACGCTGCATAGCTATGGCATCGGGCCCGGCGAGCGCGTGGCACTGGCGATGGCCAACGGCCCCGAGATGGCGATCGCTTTTCTTGCGGCGGCCAGTGCTGCCACCGCCGCGCCGCTTAACCCGAAGTACACCGGCGAAGAGTTCGCCTTCTACTATGGCGATACACGTGCCAGGGCGCTGATTGTGCTGCCCAATACGATGCCCGAGGCCGTCGCCGCGCTCACGCCTGAGATGCTGCTTATTCACGCTCTTCCCCAGTCCGATGGGACGCTGCGATTTGCAGGAGGCAGGAGTCAGGAGTCAGGAGTCAGAAGTCAGGCAGCTTCCGCCGATCTGCAATCCCCCGACGACGTGGCGCTGATCTTGCACACCAGCGGCACCACGAGCCGCCCGAAGCGTGTGCCGATTCGCCATCGTAATTTGGCGACTTCGGCGTACAATATCGGCGAGACGTATGCGCTCAGCGCGGCGGATCGCTCGCTCTGTGTGATGCCGCTCTTTCATATCCATGGTATCGTTGCCTCGTTGCTCAGCGCGCTGGCCGCTGGTGGCAGCGTGATCTGCCCGCCTGGCTTCGACGCGCTCAAGTTCTGGGCCTGGGTCGACGAGTTCAAGCCAACGTGGTACTCGGCGGTGCCGACGATGCACCAGATGCTGCTGGCGCGTGCTGCGCGTAACGCCGATTTGATCGCGCGCAACCGTCTGCGCTTCATCCGTTCCAGCAGCGCACCGTTGCCGCCGATCGTGCTGGAGCGCGTCGAAGCCGCTTTTGGCGCGCCGGTGATCGAATCGTATGGCATGACCGAGGCCGCCCACCAGATGGCCTCCAACCCACTGCCGCCGCTCGTCCACAAAGCGGGCAGCGTTGGCTATGGCATCGGCGTCGACGTAGCCGTAATGGACGAAACCGGCCAACTACTGCCACAGGGCGAACGTGGCGAAGTCGTCGTGCGCGGCGGTAACGTAGTAGATGGCTATGAAAACAACACGGAGGCAAACGCATCTTCTTTTATCGCAGGTTGGTTTCGCACCGGCGACCAGGGCTACCTCGATGCCGACGGCTACCTGGTGTTGACGGGCCGCCTGAAAGAACTGATCAATCGCGGCGGTGAAAAAATCTCGCCGCTGGAGATCGACGACATGCTGCTGCGCCACCCGGCAGTGGCCGAGGCGCTCGCCTTTGCCGTGCCACACAAATCGTTAGGTGAAGATGTCGCCGCCGCCGTGGTGCTGAAGGAAGGCGCGGCCTGTGAAGAGCAGGAACTGCGCCACTGGTGCGCAACACAGTTAGCCGAGTTCAAGGTACCGCGCCGTGTGTATGTGCTCGACACGCTGCCACGCGGCGCGACAGGTAAGCTGCAACGGATCACCATGGCGAAAACGCTTGGTATAGCAGACACGTAGAACAAAGGAACAAAGAGCAAAGGAACAGAAGAACACGTCGACAATAGAACACAGAAACAGGCAATAATGCTCGTAGTTGTTACTTTGTTCTTTTGTTCGTTTGCTCAGATGTTCCTTCAGAGGGAGATGAGGGTGCTCGAACGAACAAAGCGCGTTGTTGCGCCGGGCGCGAGGCTGCGCACGACGCCGGGCGGGAGCACTTCGCTCCGTGAATGGCGCGACCGTCTGGATAAGGAAAGTTTTATGCAGCTCACCGACGACGGCCGCATCTCGCCCTACTTGTGCTTTGAACGCGCCGAGTGGGCGCGGCTGCGCGACAGTCAGCCGATGGCGCTCGATGACGCCGAACTGCGCTCGCTGCGCTCGCTCAACGACGCGATCTCGATGCAGGAAGTCGCCGATATCTATTTACCGATGGTGCGCCTGATTCAAATGTACCTGGAGGCCCAGCAGCAGCTCTACCAAGTGACAAATGTTTTTCTGGGCAACCCGGCCCAGCGCGTGCCGTATGTGATCGCCATCGCCGGCAGCGTGGCGGTGGGCAAAAGCACCACGGCGCGCATCCTGCAGACCTTGCTCGCCCGCGTGCCTGGCGAGCCTAAAGTCGATCTGGTGACGACCGATGGCTTTCTCTACCCAACTGCCGAACTCGAGTCGCGCGGGCTGATGCGGCGTAAAGGCTTCCCCGAAAGCTATGATCGTCGCAAACTGCTGCGCTTTGTCGCCGATGTTAAATCAGGCCTGCCACAGCTCGAAGTGCCGCTCTACTCGCACCTGACTTACGACCGCATCCCCGATCAGGTGCAGATCGTCGATCAGCCTGATGTGCTGATCATCGAGGGCCTAAACGTCTTGCAGCGCGGCGGCGGGCGCGCCGGGCGGCCACAGGTCTACCTGGCGGATTTTTTCGACTTCTCGATCTATGTCGACGCCGACGAGCAGCATCTGCGACAGTGGTATATCGAGCGATTTATGCGGCTGCGCGACACGGCCTTTCGCGATCGCGCCTCCTACTTCCATCGCTACGCTGATCTCAGCGATGAGGAGGCGATCAGCACGGCACAGCGCATCTGGCGCGAGATCAACGAGCCCAATCTGCACGCCAATATCCTGCCCTCGCGCGAACGCGCCCGCCTCATCCTGCAGAAAGGCGTCGGCCACGCGCTGGAGAAGGTGTTCCTGCGGAAACTTTAAAATGGTAACTGGTAGTTGCGCCTGGCTTTGCCAGCGCAAACTACCAGTTACAAAACTCCATTATGAAAATATGCATCGTGGGCGCGGGCGCGATCGGCGGCTATATTGGCGGGAAGCTGGCGCTGGCAGGCGCAGACGTAACGTTGATCGCGCGCGGCGCGCATCTGGCGGCCATTCAGCAACATGGGCTGACGATCATCGAGAGCGATGGCCGTCGCCAGACGGTGCGACCAGCGCTGGCGACGGCGAACATGGCCGAGGTCGGGCCACACGACTTAGTGATCGTCGCGGTGAAGGCGCATAGCTTGCCGCCGATCGCCACCGATTTGCGCGCGCTCTACGGGCCGGAAACAGTGGTGCTGACGGCGCAGAACGGCATTCCCTGGTGGTATTTCTACGGCCAGGGCGGCCCGCACGAAGGCCAGATCATCCAGGCCGTCGACCCGGGCGGTGTGATCGCCGCCAATACCGAGATCGCGCGTGTGGTGGGCGGCGTGGTCTATATCGCCGCCGAGATCGGCGCGCCCGGTGTGATCTTGCACAGCGAGGCCAATCGCCTGACGCTAGGCGAACCCGACGGCAGTAAGAGCGCGCGGGTCGAGCGCATCGCTCAGTTGCTCATCCAGGCCGGGTTGCGCGCACCGATCCGCAGCAACATCCGCGACGAGATCTGGGTGAAGCTGTGGGGCAATCTCAGCTTCAACCCGATCAGCGCGCTGACACGGGCCACGCTCAACCGCATCTGCTTCAACCCGCATACACGTGCGCTCGCCGCCGCTATGATGGCCGAGGCCCAAACCGTCGGCGAGGCCGTCGGTGCGCGCTTCGGCATCAGCATCGAGCAGCGTATTAAAGCCGCCGAAGAGGTCGGCGCACACAAAACCTCGATGCTGCAAGATATCGAAGCTGGGCGGCCCACCGAGCTCGACGCTCTGCTCGGCAGCGTGATCGAACTCGGGCGGCTCGTGGGCGTGCAGATGCCGAACTGCGCAGCAGTCTACGCCTGCGTCAAGCTGTTGGATGAGCGTCCGTAAGGGCGTAGCATGCTGCGCCCTTATGGACGCTCAGCGAAAATTCTATGAATATTGTTCAACCCTTCTTCATCGGCTGCGCGATCTGGGCCTACAAAGATTGGATCGGCGATCTGTTTCCAACTGGCAGTAAAAGCGCTGATTTACTGCGGCTCTACAGTCGCCGCTTGACGACGGTTGAGGGCAATACGACATTTTATGCCACCCCGAAGCCAGAGGTCGTGGCGCGTTGGGCCGCTGAGACGCCCGAGGAGTTTCGTTTCTGCTTCAAGCTGCCGCGCGAGGTGAGCCACAGCGGCCCGCTCGTGCCGCAGCTGCCCGCAACGCACGCCTTTGTCGAGCGTCTGGCCCCACTCGGCGCACGGCTCGGCCCCTTCTTTCTGCAATTGCCACCCGGCTACGGCCCGCAGCGCTACGACGATCTAGCGCGCTGGCTCGCCGCCTGGCCGTCGAGCAGCGCATCAGCGTCGAAGTGCGCCACCCGATTGGTATGCGCCCGAGGCGAGGCACAGCTGATGGCACTGCTGGAACAGCACAATGCTGGCCGCGTGGTGATGGATGTGCGGCCCATCCGCGAGGAGGGCCAAGACGGCGCGGAATTGCTGGACGATGCGCGCGAGCGCAAGCCCGATGTGCCCCTCAGACCGATCTACAGTTCGGACTTTACGCTGATCCGCTATATCGGCAACCCCGACTATACTGTCAATGAACCTTTTCTCGACGAATGGGCCGCGCGCATTGCCCAATGGCTGCACGATGGCGTCACGGTTTACGCTTTTATGCACTGCCCCGACGAAGCGCGCTCGCCGGCGCTGTGCCGCGCGCTCTACCAGCGTCTCGCCGCGCTCACCACACTGCCGCCACTGCCCTGGGATGAGGCGGATGGCGGATCTGTTGAGCAGACGAGTATGTTTTGATAAAGTTGTTGTGGGCTGTGTCGGCAAAGCTGACACAGCCCACAACAATCGCGGGAGAATTCCATGCAAACAGGTTTCGTTCTACCGCACGGCGAGGCGCGCGATGCGGCGGATCTGGCTGCGCTGGCCGAGCGTTGTGGCTGGGATGGCTTCTTTGTCTGGGAGCCGGTTTGGGGTGTTGATGCCTGGGTTTCACTTACGGCGGCGGCTATGGTGACACAGCGCATGCGGCTGGGCACGATGCTGACACCGCTCTCGCGTATGCGGCCCTGGAAACTGGCCAGCGAGACGGCTACGCTCGACCGCCTCTCGAACGGGCGCGTCATCCTGGCCGTCGGCCTGGGTGCGGTCGATACCGGCTTTGCGGCCTTTGGCGAAGTGACCGACCGTAAAATACGCGCTGAGCTGCTCGACGAAGGCCTGGATATTCTCACCGGGCTCTGGGGCGGCCAGCCCTTTGCCTATGAGGGCACGCACTATCGCGTGCAGCCGACCGAGTTTATGCCGCCGCCGCCGCCCCTCCAGCAGCCGCGCATCCCGATCTGGGTGACAGGTGCCTGGCCTGCCGAGAAGTCGATGCGTCGCGTGCTCAAGTACGATGGCCTCTTGCCACAGGTAAAAGGCGAGGATGGCACGATGCGCCAGGCCACCGCCGAAGAACTGCGCGCGATGGCCGCTTATGTCGCCGAGCACCGCGCGCTGCAAACACCTTTCGACATCGTCGTTGAGGGTGAAACACCCGGCGACGATCCGGTTGCCGCCGCTACCCTGCTCGAACCCTGGGCCGAGGCCGGCGCAACCTGGTGGCTGGAGGCCATGTGGCAAGCGCCGGATCTCAACGCCGTGCGCCGCCGCGTCGAACAGGGGCCACCGCGTACTTGATTGCAGATTTGAGATTGTAGATTGCAGATTGCCGCTGCACGCTGCACACTTCAAGCCAAAGCTCCGCTCCACGCTGTGCTCAATCTGCAATCTGCAATCTGCAATCGCCTTAGTCCTGCGACAGAATCACCACTGAATACGGCCCAATGTTCACCGCGCCCTTGCAAGGCTGGCCGTCCTGGCTTTCGGCAATCGCTGTAACATCGGCGGTGTAGAAATTATCGAACTCGGCATCGTAACCCTCCCAGTCGCTGTTGAAGCGTACCTTCCACAGGCCCGTCGACGGCATCCCGATCCAATAATCCGTCCACGGTTGGGCTGTGAAATTGGCCACTACCACACAGCTATCGCCGGGGCCGCCCTCGTGCCAGCGGTGATAGGCTAGCACTTTGGCGTCGATGTTCGTGTGATAAAGCGCCACATGCTGCCCGCTCAAGCCGCGCGTCTTGCCCTCCCAATTGCGCCGCAGCCTGAAGAGATCGCTGTAGAGCTTGAAGATACCGCTGTAGCGCTCCAGTTTGCCCCAGTCGAGCGGCTTATTATCCTCGAACCAGCCGTCTTCAAGAAACTCCTGGCCCTGGAAGATCATCGGGATGCCCGGCGCAGTAAACACAATGCCCGCGCCCAGCGTCGAGCGCTTCTTGGCGAAGATGCTCCCCGCGTTTTCCGGCCAGACCTCTTCTGGCACGCGGGCCTTGCCGTTGGCCACTTCGTCGTGCGACTCGGTGTAGATCACGCGCTTGAAGGCATCTTCGTTGTAGCGGTTGCCGATCGCATTGGCTACCGCCATAATATTGCGGTGCGCATCGTCCTGCGTGATAATCGCCTCGCGCACGGGGTGAACGAATTCGGCGTCCCACTGCGCATCGAAACCCAGGCCGCCCTCGGATGTCGGCGCGGTGACAGCACGGTTATTGCGCAGATCCTCGGCGATGGTGATCTTCCAGGACTGGCGCTGCTCGATCTCGTCGTTGAGCTTTGCCAGATCGATCTGCTCGAGCAGCTTCTGGATCGCTC
>JAAUTF010000241.1 GCA_012031775.1 Candidatus Altimarinota bacterium
GCATATCGACGTAGACGGTCGGCGGCGCGTTGCTTGACGTAGTTGTGGCAGATGCGTCGCCACCCGCGCCGCCCGCAGGACTGCCGCGCAGGCTGTCGTAGACCGTCCGTTCGCTGATGCGCAGCATGGTGCGCGCGCCGGTCACGGCCTCCTGTGCCGCCAGGCCCAGCAGTTTGGGCGCCTTGAAGACCATCAGCATCGCGAAGACAGCCAGGATCGGCCCCAGGATCGGCTGCGTGTCCACGCCGAAGCCGCTCATCAGCGCGCGCCCGAAGCCCAGCGTCAGCCCCCAGATCAGTGGTGTGGCCAGCAGCTCCACCAGGCGGAAGAACCAGACCGCGCGTAGTTCCAGCCGCCGCCGGTCGCCAAGGCCAGCCCGGCCAGCGGGCTGACGATAACGCTTCGCGTCGGCGCAAAGCGCCATCAGCAGCAGATTGACCATGACAATGCGCGCGATCGCGTGCAGCGCTAGCAGCGCCAGGATCGCCCAGTACACCAGCGTCACCAGGGCGACGGTCAGGCTCGCGCCTAACATCGGCGTCGTACTGCTCCAAAAGTAGGTCGCCGGGTCGAGCGGAATCCAGTTCGCCAGGCCCGCACCAAACGCCTGCTGTAGCGCTGCTTCAGTGATGACGTTGCTGGCGCGCACGAACAGCGTGCAGAAGTACCACGCACCCTGAATGCCGAGCAATCCGCCCAGGAACGACACAAACAGGTCGATCAGTCCATCGCGGTACTGGCCGCTGATCAGCACGAACACCGCGCGATAGGTGCAGACGATGACGAGGATCGACAACGCAACCTGGCGCACGACGTCGTGCAGCGCACCTGGGCTGCCTAGCCCGCTGGCTCCTGCCCAGGCGATCGTCAAGCTCTCCGGTGTGGTGAACAGAAAGCCGAAGGCGGCATCCGAGGTGGTCGTGATGTCGCCGTTGAGGTCGACGATCTGGCCGTTACCGAAGCGCCCAAGCACTTCAAAGACCGCCGCCAGCGAGTAGAGAATACCGGTGGTCGCGCCGAGCACCGAGTCGAGCAGCCACTTGCCCGGGTTCAGCCCGAGGCCGATCCAGGCCAGCGGGTTATTCGGGTTCGTAGCCGGGTTTTGTTGGGCCAATGCACCGCCGAGTGGGGCTGCGTTGGGCACTGTGGTGACCAGCATCGGTGGCGGTACCACCAGGTCACGGGTTACCTCGGCTGCCGCCGGATCGGGCGCGACGTCGGCACCACCGCCGCCACCGCCCTGGGGCGGCAGCTGGCGGATATCGTTAAACGGCGAATCGGCGTGCGCGGTCGGCACCGCCAGAAACAGCGCCAGCACGAAGCTACCCAGGATGCTTCCGATGACCAGGGTCCAAGGCCCGTGATCAGCGAGCCAGCGACGGGATGGACGAACAGACACACGCATATCCGGCTCCTGCGCAGACAAAAAACCCTGGCTGCACCATAGCAGCCAGGGCGGGCAGGGGCATCCGTGTGCGCAACCGATATGCACCACCAGTCGTGATGCGTTTGCGGGTAGCGAATGTTTGTTCTATAATGCGGGTCGCAAGCCTACGTTTCTGGCGGAAAGGCGCTCCTGATGCGGATCGACCATGATGGGATTTTCAAGCAACTTCTGGAGGAGTTCTTTGTCGAGTTTCTCGAGCTCTTTGTCCCGGATGCATTGCAGTTGCTCGATGCGAGCACGTTGACCTTCCTGGACAAACAGGTGTTTCGCGACCTGCTTGACCCCGATCGGCGCGAGGCCGACCTAGTGGTGCAGGCGCAGTATCGTCACCAACCCACGACCTTCATCGTCCACCTGGAGCATCAGGCGCAGGAAGACAAAGCCCTGCATCAGCGCATGTTCCGCTACTTTGCCAAATTCCACGATCGCTACGCGGCCGCGGTCTATCCGATCGCGCTCTGCTCGTATCACACGCCGAAACAGTTGGCTCCCGATCAATATGTGGTTGGCTTCCCAGACTTCGCCGTGCTCGATTTCCGATTCCGCGTGGTACAATTGAACCAGCTGCGGTGGCGCGACTATCTCGACCATCCCAATCCGCTGGCTACGGCGCTGCTGGCGCGGATGCAGGTCGGCCCCCGCGAGCGGCGCGCCGTGAAGGCAGCATGTTTGGCGCATCTGGTGGGCCTGCCGATCAGCGCGAAGCGCCGCCGTATCATCAGCCAGTTCTTGGAGGTCTATCTGCCGCTTGATCCGCAGGAAGAGCGCCTGCTCCATGAGCAGCTTCCAGAGCTTGCTCCGTATCAGCAGGAGGAACCGATGATAGCGATTGTGACAAGTTGGGAGCGGATGGCTGGTGTGACACTCGTAACCGAGGTGCTTGAAAAGCGCTTTGGCCCACTGGATGACACCGTTACAGCGCAGATTGCCGACTATCCATATGATGTCTTGCGTGCACTCAACATCGCACAGGTCACCTTTACCACGCTGGCCGATCTCGAAGACTGGCTGGCCGCCAATCCGGTGCCGCCCTGGGTCGATCCGCTCGGCGAGTGGGATGACTCAGAGACGTCGCTGGACGCTGGCGACGATGCGCCAACTCCCAGTGGCTGAGTCGCGGCCGCTCCGTTGCACATGTATCGCAGGAACGGCAAGGAGAAAGAGGTTTGGGCACAATAAAGCGGCCTCACACGAAGCCGCTCAGGTTATCAATAACAAGCCAGTTTTCAGCGGAATATCGATAGTAGTGAATGAAGTATCGATGATGGGTCGGGCGATGCAGGTGCTTCCTCTCCTGTGTTAACAAAAAGGCCATCGCGGCAATCTGCATTCGTGAGATCAGCATCGGCAAAATTAGCGGCAATAAACTTGCCGTTCAGTCGAGCGCCAACTAAGTTCGCGCCGCTGAAATCAACATCCACAAACTCCCCCGACAACTCCACGCCTGCCAAGTTCTGGTTTGCGAAGCTACGACCGATATACTGACCATTAAGCTTCATTGGGAAGGTTTCCCCTTGCGTCTCGCATCAGACTCAACTTCGAGGTGAGAACAAGAACAATTGTACTACAGAAAATTCGTTCTTACAAGCAGCTTATACCGCCACAGAATAGCTAGTACTATAGCTGCTCGCCGTTAGGGCCTTTGACATTGACCAGTGCCTTTGCTTGCTTTAGCTGCGTTTCCGTGACCGTCGCATCGGTAAACTCTGCGTTTACAAACGTGCCGTTGCTCAGATCAGCATCAGCAAGATTTGCCATGTGAAAATGCACGTTAAGAAACGTTCCGTCGAGCGTAGCACGCTGGAATTGCGCACGATTAAAGGTCACGTCCACATACTGTCCACTAATTGTCCCATCAGAGAAATCCTCGCCTTCAAAACTCTTGAAGATGTGGACGCCTTGCAGATTCGGCATCGTAGAGCTCCTGTGGTAGATGTAGTGACGGAACTGACTCTTCAGGAGTTGGACTGACAAATATTTCGACCTGACAGCACAGACACCTGTACACGTAGACTACCAAGAAGCCAAAGCAACGATAAAGATGCGTACATTACGGCATGATGGCAAATAATAAAGCCTCCAGAATAGCACCTATTCCGGAGGCTTTCGTACGATGGTAGTTGATTGTAGGTCTTAGCGAACGTTACGACGTGGTAGAGCTTACCGAACAACTAGATGTGGTATCCGGTGTTGGCTTTGACAAAACACTCGCATAGCTTCTTTATCATCGATTTTCACGCCTGCATTCTGTGCATCTTCTAGATCCCCCAGGAGTTGATAGCGACCATCATACATATCCCCATCAGGTAATCGGGTGCCACGCAAACGGGCCATTTGTGTGAGGGCGTTCTCGGTAAGATGCACATTGATAAGGCTACAGCAGACAAAACTTGCCTTCTCTAGGACAGCATCGGTCATATCGCTTTCCTGAAAATCGACATTATTGAAGATGCCGCTTATCCTTGCCCGACGTAGGGAGCTTCGGCGGAACGAGCATTGCGTAAAGATACCCTTTAGACGCCCATAGTCCAAGTAGATGCTATCCAAAACAATAGAGGTGAAAATACCATCAAGACTTGCTGCTCGGAGATCACACCCACAAGGAAAGGCGAAGTTGGCATAAATGCCGCTCCACTGCGAAAAGCGCAAGAACGATGGCAGTTCGGGCAAGATGAAATGCTCCCCTGCTGAGTAGTAAACTTCTCCAAAGAACGGAAGTCGTGCTTTTCCAATCGAACTTGCGGCATAGAGTTGTTCATCTCTGATTGTTGAGTCACGGAGGTCTGCGCCGTGCAAATTAGCATCATCCAGCATTGCGTCGCGCAAGTCCGCATAACGTAGATCGGCATCAACGAATGAGGCGTTACTCAGTCTGGCCTCGCCTAAATTAGCGTCACGTAGGTTTACCAAATCGAAACGACTGTTCATCAACGTTGCGCGCAGTAGTTCGCACTTGCGGAAGTCGGCTCCGGTAAAATCGGCTGCTTGCAAGCTTGCATCCGCAAGGTGTGTTCCTTCAAACAATGCTGCGCGGGCAATCACGCGATCGAGGCGCGCTTTCGTCATATCTGCGCCGCAAAAATTGCTGGCACGCAGATCAGCGCCCGTGAAGTCGCTAGACTGGAGATGCGCATAGCTGAATGTAGCACCACGAAGCGATGTGTCGACCATCATGCATTGGGGTAGACGCACCTGTTCGCCACTCAGTACTACACCACTCAAGTCCGCGTGTACTGCGTTCAAGCCAAAACACTGGAAAGCTTTCAGCCGAATGCCGACGCAAATCGTGACCATTTACTCTAAGTTTACTATCGAGTTCAGTTATAGCTTGCTCATCCATGCGCGGTAGAGCGTGCGACAATTGGCTTGCTTCAGCATATGACGACTGACTCTGTGCGAGGATCCCGTTTACTTGATGATGTTCGAGGTGCGTATCTCTGGTATCAACACGCTTGAATTCCGTGCCAAGAAACGTTGCATCGCGCAGATCTGCATACCGCAGCGAGCAATCCTTAAGCAATGCACCTGTAAAATTTGCGCCACGCAGATTTGCTCCATGGAGCCTGACATTTTCGAGTATTGCGTTCGAGAAATCAACACCTTGAAGGTCAGCACCGTTCATATTTACATTTCGGAGCAGTGTGTGCCGCAGACTCATGCCACGAAAAATCGCATTGCGTGCCTTTACGTCTACCCAGGTACTATTATTAAGATTACAGGCCACAAAACGACAACCAGCCATATCAACGTTGATGAGAATGACACGCGGTGCATGCACACAGGTCTATTGCGAACCGGTGAAACAGGTGTTACGAAACATGCCATCGACAATATGGCACGCCGTGAGGTGCCAGTTTAGCTCGCATTCTGCAATAGGGATGTTGGGGTTTGCTCCTACCAGTGTAGCTCCTCCGGCGAGAACTGCGTCATCTGCGGTGGCTGGTCTCGTCTCTGGATGGATGCTCCAACTGTCTGGCTGCACAAGCACCGGGCTACGGACGAAGGATACAGCACCTTGCGGCCATACATTGGGCTCAACGATAGTCCCCATCACGAGCTTTAGCGTAATATCAAAGCCATTGGCAGAAAAATGTAGCAGCAAGGCGGCATGGGGCAACGCAGCAAAACGGCGCACAAGTTGCCAGTCTTCGCACGCTATGGCCCAGTTCAGGGCCTGACGAAGATGCGGCATTTCGGTAGCGATACCTGCACGATAGCTTCGCACAAAGCGCTCACTCGACAACTCCATCAAACGCTTGGGATCACCCTGTCGAACTAACCGCGCTGATAACTCTACTACTAGATCCTCGGCGTGATCAAGACAATGTCGCGCCATCAGAGTTTGCGCCGCACGCAGTTGATAGACACCTTTTGCTGCCAAACGGCGCAAGGCCAACGAGCGTGCGAGCGTACCAGCACGAAAACGACTATCTAAGGTAAAACTTTGTTCATCTACGGACAGACCATCAGCGTGTACAGGCGTCCTAGGATCTAGCCGATAGTCTAGAATATTCGTCTCTACTAGAACTTTTAATTCAGCGAGTATTTCTTCTGGATGCTGCATTGCGACTGCGGCGAGTAAGTGACTATTCCAATCACCTTCGCCCAAGACCCCGGTACAATCGAATAGGTGTTGCTGGGATACTGTTAATCCCTGCACAACGAGTTCAAGATGATCAACAAGTTGATTTGACAGCTGCGTTCGCTGACCATCGTGCTGTTTGAGGCGTTCAAGATAGCGCGGGGGGGTGCTCGAACCACTTTGAAAAAGATACGCACTTGTTAGAATAAGCTGTAAATTGTAATCAAGCGCTTCGACAATCTCGGCTAAGGTTGAGGAAAAGTGAGCGGTTCGTTCCTTGCCAAGAACATCGGCATAAATGGCTTCAGCATCAGCAAAATACATCTGTTTAAGATGCACACGCTCGTAATTCCAGACCTTGGGTAGAGTGAGCGATCCATTATTCCCGATGATAATAGTGCGGCACTTCCCTACCTCCTCTGGGCGCGGAGGCAGGAGTTCTGTTAATTGTTGAGCGGTCGCAACGTGATCAAACACAAGCAGCCAGCTTCCCGCATCATTCGTGAGGCGCTGCCAAAATAACTCGCGCAGTGGCACATGTGCCTGTGGTGTAGTCACAGCCCCTGGTCCGTCAAGGATTAGCAGCATACGGGCCATCAACTCATGCGGCGTTAGTTTTTCGAGATCACACCAGAGCACACCATTTTGAAACTGTTGCGGCCCAATAGCATTCGCGAGCCGCGCAACTAATGCACTCTTGCCCATGCCGGGCATGCCATGGAGGTACACCATTTGAAGTGGTGCGTCGCGCAGAACTAACAGCCGTAAGTGTTCCAACGCCGCAGTATGCAATGCATAGGTTGAAGCTTGAACGGGTATTCCTACACGAGCAAACGTACCGACTGGTATGGCTTGCCTATTGAGCGGCTGACTTGTCATCATTACATGGTTATGCACGACACCAACAACCATCTCAGCGACTAAGAGGCCGTGTTCAGTAATGATAATACCTTGCTCTTTATGGATGTCTCCACGCTCTGCATAATCGCCACCTTCAGTTGAAATATTACGCCGAAATTCCACGGATCTGCGCCTCCATTACAAAAGAGTGCGGTTGCCCTCGCGGTACTGCCTGCTCGCCCAACAGCGCAGGGAGGAATACTACAGAGTATAGCTGGAAAAGGCGTAAACGGAAATAGTCAATTCAGATGGGTACACCAATACTTTTACGCGCATACCCGGTGGCCTTATGAAACTATGGCGCTATTATACGCCGCAATGTATCGGCAATCTGCGTCGCGATCGGCAGCACCGTCGGCAGCACCGCAGCAATGTTCTGCGCCGCTTGTTTCAATCCCTCCGCACTGATTTGCACGAGGGTTTTGTTCGGCTGCGCCTTCGTCGCCTGCTCGATGGCAGCCTTCGCTGTCTCCGCGACTGCCTCAGCCTCACCGGCCTGCTCCGCCGGTACCTTCTGCAACTCCGCGCTTAGCTGCTCAATAAGCTGCTGCAGCTGCGCCTTCGTCGCCGCGTCGCCACGCGGTGCCGCGCCGATGCTCTGCGAGACGTTGGTCAGCGTCGACTTGATATTCAAGATCGCGCCACTGAAGTTGCCCGACATATTGAACTGGTCGCCGCTCACGAAATTCCTCTTTCGCTTGTCGATGTTACCCTCGGCATAATCGCCGCCACCGGTGTCGATTTTTCGCACGCTGCTCCGTGCGCCACGACCGATCGCGATGCCCATGCCGCTGATGTCGCCAGTCGTTATCTGGTCACCTTGTACCTTATCGCCACCGATGATTTCACCCACCTGCATATCGCCGATCTGGCTGTGACTGAAATCTACCCCGCTGCGGCGCGTCTGCTGCGTTACCGTGACATGACCATGGACATCACCGCCAATGGACGCGCGACCTGACCATCGTCGCCAATGCGCTGCTGATGCTGGCGCAGCATCAGCAGCGCATTGGCCGGGTTGACCGCGCGGACTGCTGTGCCCTCGGGTGGCGCACCAGCGACAGCGAAGTCACCGAGAGTCGTCGCACCGCGGTAGAGCGCCACCGGGAACGGCCCGACGCCTTTGAGGATGGTGAGCTCCGGCTCCTGCTGCTCGCCGTAGCGCTGGCGCACAGCCGCAGAAATCCTGCGCGGCACGGCCTCATCGAGGGCGAAGTAGAGGTGGGTATAGAGATCGAAGACACTGATGTAGCCGCGGTTGCTGCTTACCCCTTTGCCCTGGACGGCCGTCGACCAGCGCCTGGGTGAACAAAGTCAGCGGGCCGGGGCCAATAAAGGAGTATTGATTCTCACGGCAGGCATGATGATCACCCGGCCCTCGCCGGTGCCCACGACAACGCGGCCGAGACC
>JAAUTF010000242.1 GCA_012031775.1 Candidatus Altimarinota bacterium
CGCGCGCGTTTTGCACCTGCCACCTCCCAGCTGTGGTCGGTGATCGAGATAATGCCCGCCACCTCGGATGTGCGGCTCGTCTCGGCCAGCAGCAGCGTCTGCATGCGGCTGCGCTCGGCGTCGCTGAGCTTGTAGAACTCAGTTGCCAGGCCAAACAGCGTCAGCCCGCTGGCTCCGGTGGCGAGCAGATGCCGCACAAGCGCTTGGAAACTATCTTCGTCGAGCGCGCCATCCGGTGTGAACGGTGCGGCGACGATCGGCACAATTCCGGTAAGTATTGACATATGGAGTCAGAAGTCAGGAGGCAGAAGTCAGGAGGCAGAAGTCAGAATTCAGGAGGCAGAAGTCAGAATGTTGGCGTTCTGCTAGCTGCCTGCACGGCAGGACAATCTCCTGACTTCTCACTCCTGACTCCTGAATTCTAACTTCGCGCTTACACTGGCAGCAGCTCGGAGAGCTTATCTACAGAAAGTTGTGGGTTCTCGGCGTGCAAATAACATGCGGTGGCCTGATGATCGTCGAGGCGGAAAAGCGGCGGCGGTGCCGTGCAGACGTCCATCGCGTAGGGGCAGCGTACTAAGAACTTGCAGCCGGTGCCCTGATCGCTAATCTCGGACTCGCGCGCCTTGATGTCTGTCTCGCCCCAGCGCCGGTTCAAATCGGGCCAGGGGATCGAGTCGATCAGCAGGCGTGTGTAGGGGTGCTGCGGGCGCTTGATCACCGTATCGACATCGCCGGCCTCCATCACCGAGCCGCGGTAGAGCACAATGATCGACTTGGCGATATGGTACGCTGTGGTCAAATCGTGAGTGATATAGATAATCGACACGCCATGGTTGCGCTGCAACGAGCGCAGCGTCTCGAGAATGTTCGCGCGCAGTGAGGCGTCGACCATCGAGACTGGCTCGTCGGCCACCAGCAGGCGCGGTTTGAGCAACAGCGCGCGTGCCACGTTAATGCGTTGGCGCTGGCCACCCGAGAGCTGGTGCGGGAAACGGCCCAGAATGTCCTCGGGCCGTAAGCCGACGGCGGTGAGCGCCTCGACCATTTTATTGCGTGCCTCGGCCTTCGACTTCGCCAGCTTGAAGCGCTCGATCGGCACTTCCAGCAGATGATCGACCGAATAGAAGGGGTTGAAAACGGCGAACGGGTCTTGAAAAACCGCCTGCACTTCGCGCCGGAAGCTCATGCGCTCCTCGCCGCGCAGCGACGTAATATCCTTACCCTTATAAAAAATCTGTCCCGTCGTCGGCGTGATAAAGCCCAGCAGCAACATGGCCAGTGTTGTCTTGCCGCTGCCGCTCTCACCGGCCACCGTCATAATCGTCGGCTCGTTCTCGTTGAGCGTGAGCGACACATTGTTTAGCGCTGTGGTCGAAACTTTATTGATCACACCGCGCGAGTAGACTTTCGAGACATTACGCAGTTCAAGCAATGGAGCCATTACGATTTCTTTCTAAAAAGGTAGTCTGCTCGCTCCATTGCTCACAATGCCAGCAATAGAGCGAACAGACTACCCTGCTTTAGTTTGCTACCGCGTCAGCGACAACATCAACTGCCTCGTGGTCGTAGAGATGGCAGGCGACGCGGCGCTCGTTCGCCAGTGTCATCACTCGGGGCGCAGCGTCTTACAGCTCTCCAGCATCTTGTCGCAGCGCGGGTGAAAAGCACAACCGCTCGGCAGCCGCAGCAACGAAGGTGCCAGGCCTGGGATGCCCTGAAACACGCCTTTATTTTCCAGGCTCGGCAAGCTGCGAATCAGCGCCTGCGCATAGGGGTGCTTCGGGTCGGTGAACATCTCGCGCACCGTGCTAACCTCGACCAAGCGCCCGGCGTACATCACCGCGACCTTGTCGACGAACTGCGCCATCAAGCCCATATCGTGGCCAATGAGAATGACGGCCGCGCCATCTGTTTCTGCACACGATCGATCGTCTCCATCACCTGGCGTTGCGTCACCACGTCGAGCGCGCTGGTTGGCTCGTCGGCGATGATGACCTTAGGCTTGAGCAAAATACCGATCGCGATACAGACGCGCTGCTTCATGCCGCCCGACAGTTCGTGGGCGTACATTTTAAAGACCGCGCGCTTCAAATCGACCGACTCGAGCGCCTGCATACAGCGCTCCTCGGCCTGGGCCTTCGTCGCCTTCGGATCGTGCGCGCGGATAGCGTCCATCATCTGCGCGCCGAGCCGTGTGACAGGGTTGAGCGAATTCATCGCCCCCTGCGGAATGTACGCGATACGCGAAAGCCGCGACTTGCGCATATCCTCTTCGGAAAGCGCCGTCAGATCGGTGTCACCGACGATCACCTGGCCGCCTTCGATAACGCCCTGGCGGCTTGATCATACGCATCATAGCTAGCGCCATCGTGCTCTTGCCCGAGCCCGATTCGCCGACCAGACCCAACTTTTCACCTGCATCGAGGTGCAGCGTAACACCGTCGAGCGCACGCGCACGTCCTGAGTCGGTGTAGTACGTTACCTGAAGATTATTAACCTGTAGGACAGGTGGCATAGCATGTCTCGCTTCTTGAGGGTCTTCGTGCGGGATGTAGGGGTCGAGCATGCTCGACCCCTACATTCCGCACCATCGTTACTCCGATCGTCGCACACGCGGGTTAGCCAGTTCATCGAGGCCCATGTTGATCAGCGCCAGCGCGCCAAGAATGGCGATCATAAACAACGCTGGGATAATCGGCCACCACCACCAGCCGTTGAAGAAGGCCCCCTGCGACTGCGCGCCCCAGATGATGTTGCCGAGCAGCGGCTCGCGCAGCGGCCCAAGGCCGAGCACCGCCAGGTAGAACGAGGCAAAAACTGCCGCGAACACCTGGCCGACGAAAGCCGCCGCGATAAAAGGCAGCAGATTTGGCATAATCTCCTTGAAGATAATGCCCATATCGCCAACGCCCGAAAGCTTAGCAACCGAGACAAACTGGCGCTCTTTCATCGACAGCACCTGCGAGCGGATCACCAGCGTTGGCCCCATCCAGGCCAGTAGCACCACGATAAAGGCCATGGTGAAAATCGTCACATCGCGTTTATCGAGCGACCCGGCGATCACCACCTGGATCAGAAAGACCGGGATCGGGGTTAAAATCTGGCAGATGCCCTTGATGCCACCATCGACGACGCCGCCGAAGTAGGCCGAGGTAAAGCCGAGAATGATACCGACCATCGTGCCGATCGCCCCGGCCAGCACACCGATCAGCGCTGTCTGCCACATGCCGACAACCATTGCGGCGTACAGATTGCGCCCGAAGAAGTCGGTGCCGAAGGGATATTCGAGGCTCGGCGGCTGCTTTGTCTTCGCGGCCAGCGGGTAGGCATCCTGGGTGTCGATCGTCGCCATACCGTAGGCGGTGAAACCGATCAGCATCAGCGCCAAGATGATGCCGAAGCCAAGGCTACTATTGCGCCGCAGATAGCGCAGCAGCAGGGTAATACGGTTGGGTCGGCGAACTTCTGGCTGTGGGATCGCCGCCGTGGTTGTTGTCGCCATAATGCTCTCCTAATGGTCGATTGCAGACTGCCCCGCCTACTCGCACGATCTGCAGTCTTATATCGCCGCCCGCTCGCCCGCAATCTGTACGCTAAAATCCCTACGTATGCCGGATGCGTGGATCGAGGAGCGGGTACAAAAATTCCACCAGCACCATCAGCGTTGCTACCGTGATCGTGATAAACAGCACCACGCCGTAGATCACAATAAAATCGTTTGAGCGGATCGCATTGCCGAGCACCTGGCCCAGCCCTGGCAGCCCGAAAAGCTGTTCAATAACAACACCTGAAGTTACCACCGCACCGAGGGCGAGCGCAAACCCGGTGACTTGCGGCAGCAGCGCGTTGCGCAGATAGTAGTCGCGGAAGATCACAAAGCCAGGCAGCCCTTTATGCTCAGCGAAGGTGACATAATCCTCACCTTGAATCGTCACGCCCATACCGCGCATCGAGAGTACCCAGGCCCCAACCGAGCCAAAGACCAGGGCGAAGGCGGGCAAGATCTGGTGGCGTAGCATATCGATGATAAACGGCAGCGAAAACTCTGGCACAGTGCCGATCGAATACGCCCCGCCGAGCGGCAGTAATTTGAGGCGAAAGCCGATAAAGAAGAGCAGCAAGACACCGAGCAGCACTGGCGGCACGCCCATCAATAACACAAAAGGCGTTGCAAACGCGCGCAGCCAGCCAGGAGCGCGTGGCCAGGCCGCAACGGCACCCAGCAAATTGCCCATTACAAAGGATACAATTGTGGTGACAATCAGCAAACCGATCGTCCACGGCAGCGACTCCATAATCAGCTCCCAGGTCGTCTTCGGGAACTTATTAAGCGACACGCCGAGGTCGAAACGGGCAATCGCCGACACATAATCGACATACTGTTCCCAGAGCGGTTTATCGAGGCCAAATCTTTCAGAGTAGGAAGCGATAATCTTTTCGAGGTCTTGTGGGGAAAAACCACCCTGGCGGGCGAGTTCGGCGAAGCGCTCGCGGATCGGGTTGCGCGGCGAAAGACGCGGGATGAAAAAGGTAATCGTGGACGCCGCCCAGATCACCAACATCAGAAAAAGAGTCGTTGAACAAGTAGTCGCAGGCTCATGGATTTTCCTCGTTGAAACGCCGTGTTCAGCGTGCGCGGCATGCCGCGCACGCTGAACTGTCGAGCACTATTGCGCGGGTTGCAGCGCGGTCACCACCAGCAAGCCGGTGTGGGCCCAGAACGCGCCGTTTGTTCCCATCGCAAGGTTATCAGCCGTCGGCCAGTTCGTCCAGTAGGTCTGGTTGTAGGGAATGCGATGCAGCCACTGGATGATCGGAATGTCGATCTGGTCGCGCCAGTAGATCTCCAGCGCCTGGACGGCCAGCTCCTGGAAGCGCGGATCTGCGGCGTCGAGCGGCGCCATCTCGTCGAGGATGGCGTCGTATTCGGGGTTGCTGTAACGCGAGAAGCGGTTGTTGCCCGCCGAGGTCCCCACCGACGCGCTGTAGCGACTGTGGAAGAGCTCGAAGGCCGCGTACGGGTCTTTCAGGCTTGCGCCGTGGCCGAACATATACGCACCAGGCGCGCCGTCCGCCATCTGCTGATAGGCGTCGGTGCCGAAGTTTACATCGGCCTCAAAACCACCCTGGCGTAACATCTCGACCAATATCGGTACGATGTCGCTGTGAATGCCCTCGAAGCCGTGGATGACCATGTTCACCGTCTCGCCGTCCTTCGCCCAGAGACCATCGCCGTTCTGGGTGAAGCCCGCCTCGGTCATCAGCGCCGCGCTCTCCTCAAGGTCGAACTTGCGCGGCTGATACTGCTCCTCAAGCGCCTTGACCTCAGGGCTGTCTACAAAGGCCTGCAGGCAGGGTAAAGCGGGAAGGGGTAGATCGTCGAGATCTGCGCGCCCTCGTAAATGATCTCATTGATCGTGTCACGGTCGACCGCCAGGCTGATCGCGCGTCGCACATTGGGGTCGTTATAGGGCTCGAGTTGTGTATTGACCCACAGCGAGTTCGGCCACCAGTCGAGGTAGCCGTAGGGCGGCTCATTACCGGCGTGCGTCGTCACCTTGGGGTTCTGCGCCAAAATGTTGCCGATCACCGAGCTGCGCATGTCGAGCGCCGAGTCCATCTCGTTGTTCACAATGCGCTGGGCGACCGTGTCCATATTCTGGCCAACCTGACCGCCGATGTTGACCATAATGATGCGCTTGACGGCTGGCATTTCCATCAGGCCGGCCTCAACCGCCCACCAGTCCTCGCGCAGATCGAAGATCTTCTGGTTCACGTCCCAGAGCACGATGCGGTAGGGGCCGGAGGAGGGCATATCAATGCCACCCTCAAACAGATTGACATCGGCTTCGTTCTCCAACACGTGCGCGGGCACGATCGGAATGCCGGTGTCGAACTTGAACATCAGCACTTCGAACTTGAAGCGCGGCGCGGGCATCTTAAAGTCGATAGTCACTGTCTGGTCGTCGACGGCCGTCACCGTTTCGACAAACTGGTCGAACGAGGCGTGATACGGCAGCTTGTCGTTGTTCAGCTGGCCTTCGAAGGTGAATACCACGTCTTTGGCAGTCACCGGCGTGCCGTCGCTCCACTTCGCCACCGGGTTGAGCTTGATCTCAAGCTGTGTGAAGTCGTCGTTGGTGTACTCCATGCTCTCGGCGATCCAGGGGATCTCCTCGTCGGCGAAGATGCCGAAGTACATCAACGGCTCCCACATAAAGGCGTTGCCTTCCTGGTGGGTGTAGCCGGGCACGGCCCAGGGGTTCGTTACGCCGATCGGGGAGGCGATGCTCCAGCCGAGAATAAGCGTCTGCTCGCGTGGCACATCTGCCAATTGTCCGGTGGAAAGTGCGGCTTGTTCGGTAGGGGCTGCGGTCGCCTCAGCGGCCGGCGCGTCGGTGGCGGCTGGCGCGTCGGTGGCGGCGGGGGCTTCTGTAGTGGCTGGCCAGCAGGGGCGGTAGGCGCTGAAGCGCAGGCGGCCAGGATCATCGTCATGACAGCGAACACGGATAGCCATTTAAATCATGGCAACATCTAAAGTCTCCTTCGACATAGGATCATTCGACGCAACACTGCGATAGAGATCTGATCTCTGGATCAGGCCATAATGCCTCCTTACGCGGTCATACCGGCTTTATTCCATACTGTTTGGGAATGTCCTTAATTCTAATTGACAATTTATGCTGTGTCAACTACCATTCAAGCCAGTAGTGATCATATCTCCTCAATGGTGCTGTTATGCCGAACGCGATGATGCGCCGGAGTTGTTCAAGCTTGCTCGTCTGCCTCGTGCTCGCCGCCTGTACCGCTGCCCCAAGTACCAACGCGCCTGCCGCACCACTGCCCACGACCGTGCCTGCCGTCGAGAGCCGGCCCGTCTCCGATGGGCCGCTGCTGTTGCGCGCGGGCACGACGCTGCGGAAGGTGATCGCTGTTGATCCCGGGGTTATTCGCCTGGTGCATAACCCGGCCGATGGTGCGCTCTACCTGCTCAATCCGGCGGCTGGCGTCTTTCGCCTCGCCGATGATGGCAGCCGAGCGTCGTTGCAAAAGGTCGCCGATCTCGACGATGTCGCCGCTGATGGCCTGGTGGCGGGCCTGGCCATCGGCCCCGATGGCACGCTGTTTGTCGTTTCCAATCGCGGCATCGCTGGCGACCAGACACAGGCCACTGTACGGCGCGGTGTTCCTGCCGAGGGCAGCTACCGCTGGACAACGCTGGCGCGCAGCGAGCCCTACCCGCTCAGCGGTACGCCCTTTGATCATCTGTTTAACGGTGTTGTCGTCAGCCCCGACGGCGCATGGCTTTTTGTGAATAGCGGTTCGCGCACCGATCACGGTGAGGTCGAAGACAACGATGGTGCTTTTCCTGGAGTGCGCGAGGTGCCGCTGACGGCCAAGCTCTTCCGTTTGCCCGCCGATGGCGAGACACTACTGCTGCCCGCCGATGGCGAGGCGCTGCGCAAGAGCGGCTATGTCTACGCCGATGGGCTGCGTAACGCCTACGATCTGGCTTTTGCACCCAACGGCGATCTTTTTGCTGCCGAAAATGGCCCCGACGCTGATTTCCCAGATGAGCTGAACTGGATCCGCGCCGCCATGCACTACGGGTTTCCTTGGAAGTTCGGTGCCTTTGACAATCCGCAGCAATTCCCCGATTACGATCCCGCCGCCGATAAGCGGCTGCCGAGTGGCTTTACCGCTGTCGACAGTGGAACGTATCGTAATGATCCCACCTTCCCCCCGGCACCAGCAACGATGCAAGGCCCGCTTATCAATAGTGGCCCGGCGGCAACGCAGTACCGCGATGAGACAGGTGCTGCCCGCGATGCCGCTGCCGAGGGCGAGGTGCTCGTCGGTATTACACCGCATCGCTCGCCGCTCGGCTTGGTCTTCGCGACAGGCGAGCTGCCGCCCGATCTTCAGCCCGCCGCTGGCCAACTCAGCGCTTTTGTCGTCAGTTGGGGCGCTGCGGGCGGCACGCTCACCGATGTCGGCCGCGATGTCTTGCACCTGATGCTGCGCCGCACCGCTGATGGCTACGAGATGAGCGCCCGCCAGATCGCCGCAGAGTTCGAGAATCCGATCGATGCGGTGCTGCTCGGCACCAAGCTCTATGTACTCGAACACGGAACGGGCGGCGCTATCTGGGAGTTGACGTTTGAGTAAAGGCGAGAGGTGAGTGCTGCGCTGCTGAAGCCGAAGAAATGGGTAGGTTACCGAGCCCGCACTGTACCTTGTAGCGTCTCACTGTACCCTATAGCGCTGGGCAGAAGCATTGAGCCATACGTCTGGGGTGTTGTGGGCAGCGAAGCTGCCCACAACACCCAACAAA
>JAAUTF010000243.1 GCA_012031775.1 Candidatus Altimarinota bacterium
GTAGGCATAGCGCTGAGTGGTGCTGCCGAGCGTCCAACTCGTGAGCCGGTCGCGGTGGTCGTAGGCGTAGCTCTGCGTTGGGACACCGCCGCTGCGGTGGTCGGTGATCTGCTGCACATTGCCGACGGTGTCGTAGGCGTAGCTGCGGTCGAAGATGCTGCCAGGCGTGGTGGTGCTTGGCCCCACTTGCAGGCGGCTGAGGCGCGCCATCGCGTTGGTGTAGCTGCGCGTGTCGCGTAGCCCATTGCCGTAGACGCGTAGTGTCGGCTGGTTGAGCGCGTCGTATTCCGCGCCTTGCGCGTAGCAGCCTGCCCCGCTGATACACACATTCGCTTGCCGCCCGGTGCTGTCGTAGCCGTAGGTCACGACTTCGGCGTTGCCGCTCACGCTCGGATACGTCAGCCGCGTGACATCGTCGGCGCTGTTATAGTGCCAGCTGAACAGCCGCGCCCCGCTGAGCCCCGGCACCGTATGGCTCGCCGTGCTCACCCGCCCACGCGCATCGTAGGTCCAACTGGTCGTTGCCCCACCGGTCACGCTCATCCCGGTGCGGTGCCCGCGCCCGTTCGTGCCCGCATCGTAGCTATAGCTGGCGTACACACTCGGGTTGGTCGGGCAGGCGTCATCGCTGCGCTGATGTTTGCCGGTCAGCCGGTCGAGCGCGTCGTAGGTGAAACAAATCCGCTGGCCTTTGCTATCCGTCTGTCGCAGCAGGTTGCCGTCCGGGTCGTAACGATACAACCAGGTGCCCATATTCGGCTCGGTCATGGCCGTCTTGCGCCCCAGGCTATCGTAACTCAGGCTGGTCTGGTTGCCCTTGGCATCGGTGACGCGGGTGAGTTGGTCAAGTTCGTCGTAGCTGTACGTCGTCGTTGCATCGACCGCCCACTCGGGTTGGTTCGTGGCGCAGCTATAGCCCCAATAATTGCCACAGCTATTGCGCAACTCCAAGACGGCCACCCGCCGCCCGAGGCTGTCGTAGCGCTGCTGACTGCGGTGGAGCCGGGGATCGGTCGTGTCGTGCCACTGCAAGCCGCTGGCTTCCACACCATAACGATGGGCGGTCTGTTTGCCGTCGGGGGTGGTGACGAGGCTGGGCCGCCCAGCGCATCGTAGCTGCTCGTCGTCCAGCGCATCCCGCTGCTCGGCACCGGCAGGTAGTCTTCAAAGACGGTGGCGCTCGCCTCGAGAACATAGCGCGGCTGGCTTTTGCTGCGTCACGCGCCCCAATCCGTCGTAGCGTGTGTCGCTGACGATGGTACGCACCGTGCTGCTGTAGCCTGCTTCTTGTTTCGTCTGAATATGACGCCCCAGCCCGTCGTAGAACTGCTGCGTCACCTGCACGCCGTTATTGCCCGCAATTTCGCGCTGGTAGATGCGGTAGCGAAAGGGGATTTCACTATCGAAGTAGCTAAAATCTGGGTGCGATGATCTGCGGTGTCCCCTGGCCGTGTAATGGTATTCAAGCGGCCAAAGACATCGTACGTGGCGCTGGTGACGTTGCCATTCAGATCGCTGATGCTGGTGAGCGTGCCCAGCCGATAATCGTAGCCGGCGCTTTCGCTATGGTTGAGCGCATTGGTGCGGCTCGTCGGGAACGCGTTAAACGCGCTATCGTAGGCCGTCGTCGTGGTGTGCGCCGTACTGCCATTGCCCGGCGTGCTCGCCGTCCAGGCACTGCCCGTCCACCGTACCCAGCCCGCCCCGGCATAGCTCGTCGTCGTCGTCGGGTTGCCATGGCTATCATAGCCATAGCTTGTATCGCGGCCATTGAGCGTGACGTTCGTAATGGCGGTACTGCCCGGCATATCATAGACGGCCAGTTCACGCGTCAGCCGCCCGCGGGTGCCGAGCACGCTTTGGCTTTGATTGTTGCCGTCGTAGAAGCGCTGCGTATGCGCCTATAGTTGCCACTGGCATCGGTGATCGTGGTGATCGCGGGCCGGTCGACGATGTAGTGCGTGCTGCTGTTCAGCGTCGCATAGGTATGGATCTGTTGGCGGATCAGCGTGCCACGCTCGTAGGTGCGTTCGCAACCGAGGTTACCGTAGGCGTCGAGGCTGGCCGTCCAATTACAGCTGGTGTTGTAAAAATATTCGCTGCGCTGCGTGCTGGCGGTCGCGCCATCGCGCGCCGTTTCGTCCACCGCGCTCACATAGCTGAATGTGCGCCAGAGGCCACTCAACGGCGCGTAGCTGTAGTCGACCGCGCCAAGGCGATAACTTGTGGCAGTTTCCCGTAATTCCGTCCCGCCGCTGGTCAGGTACTCGACCCGGTATTCCCGTCCTTTGAGGAACTCGCGGTCGCGCATCTGCTGAAAACAGCTATCGCCGGTGATCGCGCTATGGCTGCCCCGTGCCGCCGTCGGCGGCGTGCAGCCGGCATCGCCCTGGTAATAGAAGCGGCGCGTCTGGGCCCCGCTCGGATCCGTCTCGGTCACGCTGGCGTGGCCCAAGAAGGTCGTCCAGGTCGGATGCACGAGCCACGCCTCGGCATCGTAGTCGGCGTCGCCGTCCAGAAAGACATTGTAGTAGAGGGTGGCAGCATTCGGGTGGGCACCGGTTGCTAAGGTATCGCCTAAATTCGTGCCAAGGCTGTTGATCTGTGCCGTTCCGTAGCTATAACTCCAGGGATAGCTATTGCCGTTCCCATCGTTGACCGTGCGGCTCGTCACGCGGTGCCGATTGGCAAAGAGGATGTTGTTCAGCGTCGTGGCAAGGTTGGCATACGCCAGGTTCATCACGCCGCCCTGCCCATTATTGACCTGGTTCAGACGGTTCCAGCCAGCTGCCGCTCGCTGCCCACTACCACCACTCGTCTGGTAGCTAAAGGTCATCGCTGGCAAGGCGGGCACCCCGCTCGTCAACGCTGGCGGCACGGCGGTGGGATCATAGCGCCCGATGCGCTGCACGCTCTTGAGCGTCAACTTCGGGTGCGCCGTATCAGCCCCCCAACTGGTACACGACGGCGCGTTCAAACAGGCGCGGGCGTCGGAATAGAGGCTGTAATCGTAGCTAAAGCGATACTCGTGGGCCAGTTGCCAGCTACCGGCTGGATTACTCCAAATCTGCGCAGCTTGCAACTGGCGGGTCTGGCGCGTCGCGCGCCGATCGTATACGCCGCCTCGTCGAATTGCGTGTCGTTGCTGCGCGCAACACTGATAAACTCCGTCTTGTAGCGATGCGTCGTATCGCCAGCATCGGGGTTTGCACCCCAGCTGATGCGGCGCGGCCAGATATCGTAGTCGACCGTTCCGGCTTGCGCAAAACAGGAGTTGAAATAGTGCCGGTAGCGGTCGTATTCATAATCGATAACGTTGCCGTGGACATCCCGCACCCGACTCAACAACCAGCGATTGCTCTCGAAATAGGCAAAATCGCCATTGCCGGTGCCGGTACACTTTTCCCAACCCCACCACACATCCTCAGCGAACTCATAGAGCGTGCCATCGGTTTCCCAAATTTGCCAGCGGACGCGGGGGTAAGGGCTACCGCCATCACTCGCCCCGCGACCGGGCGCACCTACCGCGCCCGGCGTCGAGTTTCCATTGCCGACCGCACGCACTTTCAGATACGGAGCATTGGTGGCGCGCCAGGCCCAGTCGGTCGGATCGTCACCCTGAGGGCTACCAACCAGCGCTTCAGCGCGCACCAGATCATAGCTCTGGCCATTGAAGGACAGCGCGTAGTAGTTAACCGTCGAATAGTTGGTGATAGCAATTTTATTGAGGGCGACGGCCCCGGTATCGAGGCTCCAGCCCTTGCCAACCCAACTCGATTGAGTACGTGGACGCATGCCAGCTGCGCCATCCGTCGCATCCGACTGATAGCTAAGCGTTAATGCAGGCTTGATCCCCGCCGGGCCAGCCGGCACATCGAGCGGGTAGGAGAAGCTGGCCGCGCCGGTGAAGCCGCTCACCTGCCAACCCTGCAAGGAGGGCAGATACGCCGCCGAGGGCGATGAGCCGTCGGCGAGCTGAAAGCCACTGAAGTGGGTGACCTGCGTGGAGGCCGTGCCAGCCTCAACATCAACCAGCGTTGGCTGCGGCACCCACTGCCCGACCTGCACCACACCCTGCGCATCGGTGATGATGGCGGTTTCATCAAACCAGTAGATCGTCAGATCCTGCGGGGCGATATTCAGCACGCGCAGTTGTTGGGGGTAAAACGAACGGTGATCGTCAGCGGCGCATTGAAGGTACCAACATCAGCACCTTGATCATCGATCGCCTCCAAAAAGAAGGTACCAAAGCCCCCACTGCTACCAGGAATACGATCAGGCGGCGGCTCGATGCTGCGTGCTTCGGCCAGCGGCTCGAACTGCTCAGGCGTCAATTGGGCGAGCGTCAGCGGGGTAGCATAGAGATCCGGCGGCACCGTGACGGTGATCTGCGTGTCGCTGCTGACCAAAACGTCTGCTTGCCCCGGTGCGAAATCGATGGTGACGTCCGCAAGTTCCGTCAGCGAAAGCGGCAGGGTTGCGGTAAGCGGCACCGTGTTAGTCAGGACATCCGTAGATGAAACCGGGGCGGTCGCCGTCGGCGCAGGCACGTCAGTCGGCACGGGCGTGGCGGTATCGTTGTTGGCATTGGTGCGTGTACTACCATCGACCCGGACATCAGGCGCACTTGGCGGTGTCAACGCAAGGTCTGGTGTTGCGGTGGTGGCGGGGGTTGGTGAAGCGTCTGGTTCCAAAGCTACTGGATCAGCACCTGATGGAACAAGTGGCCGGACAATCGCACCGCCAACAACGGACACCGGAAGCGTGAGACCACGGGCAATGACCGCCGGTTCCAGCAGCAGCGCTTCACCTGGGGGCACCTGCTCCAGGCGCACCGTCGAGGTGACGGACACCTGGCTTAAGGGTGCAAGCGTGCCGAGGAACCAGGAGAGCGTTGTGTCCGTGGTGCGCGGATCAAGAACGGTGACAGCAGCTGGTATCGGCAAGGAAAGAGTCGTCTCATCTGCCGAAAGCTCACCTTGGTTGATCACCGTCAAGGTGATCGTCACACTGTCACCGACCGCAAGCCCGGTTTCCGGCGCAACTGCAAGCTGCAAGGCCAAAGCAGGCGCAGCATCGCCAGGAGCGGCATCAACCAACACGGGCTCAGGGTCTGGCTCAAGCGACAGATCGGGAAATGATGTATCGAGCGGATCGACAAGGGGTTCGTCAGAAAGGGTCTGACGGGATGCGTGGGCAGCCAGCGGTGTTGGCGGTAGGGTGGAAACGACGAAGGCGAACAGAACCCACAGCAACACAACGCGGTGCAGCCGACGCATCACAATGACTTTCTAGCACGGAGCATTCTATTGAGGCGAAATCGAGCCGGATTGTAGATGTAAACTTTGAGGTTGTCAATTGCTTTTGAACCGGAAAGACGCAAAGAATGTTCTTTTGTTCTGCACTCTGTGCCCTGCGCTCTAAGTTCTCGGTTCTCGGTTCTCGGTTCTCGGTTCTCGGTTCTCAGTTCTTGTTTCTGCGCTCTGTGCTCTGCAATCCTCAACGGCAATTGACTATCAACGTCATATTATGCCTTTCCCCCATCGAAAATCGTTTGTCAGCATCGTGTTATACGTTTCCCGCCTCGGAAATCGTTTGTCAGCATCGTGTTATGCCTTTCCCGCGTTGGGAATCGTTTGTCAGCATCGTGTTATGCCTTTCCCATATCGGGCATCGTTATCCCAGATCGACAATTGTGCAGACAACAAGCCTCGGCTTATGAAAATCTGGTAATAGGCGCTTATTATTCTGCATCGTACAAACGCTCAACGGAGCGCTTGAAGCAGTATGGGCAATCAGCCCAGGAGGTTCACTGTGCCCTTCTTCCCAACCCGCCGCCTGCGGTTAACCATTGTTGATGGTGACCGCGCTGCCCTGGCCGCTCTGATGGATCTTCCCAACTACCGCCCACACAATCCGGCGCATGCCCGCGAAGCGGTAGCCGTCCTTGGTGATGCTCTGGAGCAAGCTCGTCAGGATGAGACGCGCGCTGCCCGCACGTTAGCGGCTGCCCGCGATGCGACGCAAGCCGCCGAGTGGGCCTTGCACGACGCTATGCTCGGCGTCAAGGTCGAAGTAGCCGCTCAGTATGGCAATAACTCCAACGAGCTGCAGGCGCTCGGCTTGAAGAAAAAATCCGACCGCAAGCGGCCAAGCCGCCGTTCGGGCAGCGCACCAAGCGCCGATTAGCATTTTCTCACGACAAGGTGAACGTGCCAGGTACGAAAGCAGACCTGCTCTCGTACCTGGTGTTTCTCTGCTTCAAGCAGCTAATCATTTCAGGCATACTGATCTACCATTGATCTCTGTGCTTTTGGTTCTCGGTGCTCTGCGCTCTGTGCTTGGTGTCGTTCCTTGCGCAGCATGCTGCGCAGCTACGGGGTGGTGCGCTGCGCTCCTGGTTCTCGATTCTCGATTCTGTGCTCTCTGATCTCACTTCCCCGCCAGCCGCGCCACCACTGGGGCTAGCGCGTCCATGAAGCGCTCGTCAACGCTGATGTAGGAGATGCCCAGCGCTCGCGGCGCTCAACGAGGTCGGCGACGATTTCGTCTTCGCTGCCAACCAGGGCTTGTGCGCAGTCGAGCAACTGCGCCGCGCTAAGGCCCACGGTCGGCGCGAGTTGTTCTGCCGTCGCCGCGCGATCGGGGGTTACGATAACACCGCCGACGTTGATCTGAAACTCCAGCGTATCGGCGCGCTCACCGGCTTGTTCGCGCACGTAGGCGACTTTTGCAGCCACGCGCGGCCCGAGCGAGTCGACAAAATCGGGGCTGCCGTCGGCGTTCATACGCGTGGCCAGCGCGATGGTGTTTGCTTCGCGCGCGGCCAGGGCTAATAGCTGCGGGCGTGCCCCACCGATCACCAGCGGTGGGTGCGGATGCTGATAGAGGCGCGGTTTGTTCACCAGGCCGTCGATCTCATAAAACTCGCCCTTGAACTGCACCGGCTTGCCGCGCCAGAGTTGCTTGATGATCGCTACGCTCTCGGCGAGCCGCCGCACGCGCACCGCAGGTGCATCGAAAGCAATGCCAGCCTCGCGATACTCGCTCTCCTTCCAACCCGCGCCGATGCCCAACTCTAAGCGCCCTTCGCTGAGCAGATCGAGGGTGGCAGCGTCTTTTGCCAGTACCGCCGGGTGGCGAAAGTCGTTCGCTAATACCAGTGTACCCAAGCGAATACGCTCGGTCGCCGCTGCCGCGCACAGCAGCGCCGGCAGCGGAGCCAACGCATAGTCGAAATGATCCCAGCACAAAAATGTACTGTAGCCCAGCTCCTCTGCACGCCGCGCCTTCGCCTGCCATTGCTTGCGCGACTCGCCGACAATGCCGATAACACCGAAGCGAAATTTTTCACAGGTTACAGGTAATAAGGACAGTGCATACCGTAGTTGTCGAAGTGCGCGGATCTGTGCCCTGTAACCTACTGGACGACGCGCACCTTGGTCAGCGAGATGCGCCCATCGAGGCTGAGAATGCCTTCGGGATCGGTGATAAAGCCGGTAAACGATCTTTGCGGTAAGCTTCGACATTATCGGCGTAGTAGGGAATGAGATACGGCAGATCGCGCAGCAGGATTTCTTGCATCTGGTGCAGCAGCTTAATACGCTCGGCGCGATCGACCGTCGCGCGCTGTTGTTCATAGAGCGCATCGTACTCGGGGTTCGAGTAACCGCTTTCGCTTACGCCGGTGGGAATCTCAGCCGTGGTGGCTATATAAAGCAGTGAGGCCGGATCAACGCCCGCGCCCCAGCCCCAGTTGATAATATCGAAATCGAAGGCGGGGCAGCAGATCGCGGTCAGCGCATCCGATTCGAGCGGTGTCAATTCGATCGCGATCCCCGCCTGCTGCCACATCGCCGAGAGCAGTTCGTAGATACGTACCCCGTTCTGGCTCTGGTCTGAAGGGAGCTGTAGCGAAAAGACAACGCGGTGCTCGGGTCTCCCGGCATTTCGCGCACGCCATCGTTGTCGCTGTCGGCGTAGCCGGCTTCATCCAGGATGGCATTGGCCTGGGCCACATCGTAGGCATAATCGGTCAACTGGCTGGCGAAGCCCTCGCCCTGCGCTGGCGTTACCAAGCTTAGCCCAGGGCGTCCTAGTCCCAGCAGCACCACCTCGATCAACTGCTGCTTGTCGGTAGCGTGTGCGATCGCCTGGCGCACCCGCACATCCTGCAACGCCGGGTGCCCGCTGCATACACCGACATCGGGCGGGCAATTCTCTGGCGTCACCACATTAAAAAGATGTCGGTCAACGCGGCCTGTGTGCCCACTTCAACCTGAATGCTGGCCTCGGACTGCAAGGAGCGCACGACAGTGTTGC
>JAAUTF010000244.1 GCA_012031775.1 Candidatus Altimarinota bacterium
GGTAGCTGTTAGCGCGTCGCGCGTCACATGGTAGCGATACGTCGTGCGTACTAGGTTGCCACGGTCGTACTCCTGGATACAACCCAGGTTGCCATAGGCCTGCACCACATCGACCGCACAGCTGCTATTGTAGAAATACTTGCTGCGCTTCGTGCTGCCGTTGCTGCCCTCCCACAACGTTTCCGCGCTTTCCGACACATAGGTGAACGCACGCCACAGCCCCGAAAGGCGGTCGGTGCCGACATCGTAGAACTGCACCTTATAGGTATTCGTCGTCTCGCTGAGCAAGGTGCCGCTGCTGGTGAACGCACGCGTGCGATAGTCGCGCCCTTTAAGCAACTCACTGTCGCGATACTTCATGAAGCACGTGTCCGTCCACATGCCGCTGCCTTCGGCAGGAAGGGTGCAGCTGCCAGTCAGCGCCGGATCACCGCCCTGGTAGAAGTCGCGGATCGTCCAACTGCCATCGGGCGCGATCTCTTTGGCAAAACTGTGACCACGAAATTCGGTGAAGATCGGATGTACCAGATAACTCTGATAGCTGTAGGGCGGATTATAACGCAGATTATAGTAGAGCACCGCCGAGTTGGGGTAGCTGGTCGGACTCATCCCATCGCCCGCCGCGCTGCCGTAGGTATTGTAGCGTGCTGGCCCGTACTCATAGCTCCAGGTCGCCAGTTGCCCCTCACCGTCGTTGGTCGTGCGCGCGGTCACGCGGTGGCGATTTTTGAAAAGATCGTTGCCGGTTGCTGCCGCAATATGTGCATAATTAAGGGTTAAGGTTCCACCTTGCCCATTGTTTATCGTGGTCAATCGGTTCCAGCCACCTTTTGCGTACAATCCCGTTCCATCGTCTGTACTATAACTAAAGGTGGTGGCTGGCAACGCGCTTGTGCCGTTGCTTCCGATGCGCTGAATACCCTTCAAGCTTAGTTTACGATCAGTGCTAATCTTCGTCCAGGTCTCTGTACACGGTTCATCACACGGAACTGGTTCACGAATATCCGAGTAGAGGCTGTAATCGGTCTGGAAGTTGTATTTGCGGATGAGCTGCCAGCTACCCCCACCCATGCTTTCCACGCGCAGCGCACGCAGTACGCGGTTTTCGCGTGGGGCCGGGCCAAGCTGACCGCTAGGCCGATCAACCTCGATATCATAGGTGCGATTTGTATCGGACTCGAAGACGACACGCAGTTTACCGTTGCCCCAGGTAATACTGGTCGGGTAGGTATGGATGTCGATTACGCCATCGACACCGAAGCAACTTTCTTTATCTTTATCGATCGCATGGGTTGTACGTCCATAGGCATAATTGATCGTATTGCCGTGCGTATCGACGACTTTGGAGAGCATCCACTTATATGTCTCCATATAGGTGTAGTCGCCGCCGTCCGGGCTGCAATTCTTCCAGCCCCACCAGGCATCTTCCTCGAATTCGTAGCGCACGCCGCTCGTATCCCAGACTAGCCACTTGTAGCGTTTGATAGGCACGTCATTTTCATAGCCGCCACGTGTGCTGTTCGAGCTGCCATTTTCGACGACGCGCGCCCGGATAAAGCTCTCATCGGTTGGCCGCCAGGCGTAATGGCTCGGGTTCGCCGAATCCGGACTGGTGATAAGCGCCTCGGCGCGCATCAAGTCGAAGGAGCGTCCGTTAAACGACAGCGCATAGTAATCGAGCGAGCGCTTATTCGTAAATTGTATTTTCTGCATCATCACCGAGCCAGTGTCCAGGCTCCAACCTTTACCTAGCCACCCCGTCTGGACATGCTGCCGCATTCCTCCTTTCCCATCCGTGGCCGCCGAGCTATAGCTCAACGCGAGATCGGGCTTATGCCCCGCCGCACCCGCCGGAACTTCGATCGGGTAACTGTAGCTCGCCGATCCGGTGAAGCTGCTCACTTGCCAGCCCTGCAACGATGGCAGATAGTTCGCCGATGGCGACGAGCCATCGCTCAGCTGAAAGGCGCTGAAGTGATCAACCTGCGTGCTCGCCGTGCGCTGCGCGGCATCGACGATCGTCGGCAGCGGTACCCACTGGCCACTGGTTATCATGCCGTCGGTGCTAGTGATTACGACACTTTCGTCGAACCAGAAAAAGTTCAACGTCTCCGCCGTCAGCCCCAAGACGGCCAACTGCTGTGGCGTGTACTGCACCGTGATGGTCACCGGCGCACTGAACTGATGGACATCCCGGCCTGCGGTGTCCGTCGCATCGAGATGGAAGGTACCAAAGCCGCGCCGCCCGTTGATCAGCGCGGTGGTTCAACATCCGCCCATGCACCACGTGCCTGCGACTGCAACGGGGCACGAAATGCCAGTGTCAGCGGTTCCGTGTAAATGGCACTGGTGAAGGTTACCTGCGTCCGGCCATCCGGGCTGACAAGCTGCTCTTCCTGACCAGGCGTAAAGACGGACGTGGTTGAGATCGGCGTCGTCTCTGTGAGCGTCGTCGTCGACACCAGCGCAGTTGGCGCGGGCAACGCGTCATCGGTCGCGATCGGAGTCATCGTTGCGACCACGTCCGGCATCGCTGTCGCTACCGGGGGCGTGCTCGACGTGATGGCCTCAGTGGTGGCTGCGCGATCTGCGCTGTGATCTGATGTCACAGCATCGCCTTCCGGCATCGGCAACACTGGCTGCACATCGTCAGCGTCGTCCGGCACCACGGTGATTGCTGTGGGCGATGTGTCCGTCGCCTCCGGTGACGGCGTCTCCGGCGTATCTTGCGCAACAACGACGACCTCGTTGACCAACGCACCGCCGACCACGATAAAAGGCGTATCTAAGCCCTGCGCGCTAATCGTCGCTTCGGCAAGCACTGCCGCGCCGGGCGGCATAGCGGTCACATCGAGTTGGACGGTGTAGGTCACTGCCTGCTCCGGGTCGAGCACATCCGTCCAAAGCCAGCCTGACCCATCCGTCAGCGGTGTGCTTGCTGCGGCTACTGTTCCTGCGGGTAGCGGCAGTCGCACGCTGAAATCGTTCGCAGCAAACGAACCCTGGTTGAGCACCGTGATCGTCAGCGTCAGCGTCTCGCCGACCGCCACCTGCGCTGGCTCGCTCTGGAGTTGCGGCACCAGGCTCGGCACCGGCGGCACCGTCACATCCAGCAAGGGCACCTCAGCTGGCGCTTCGGGCTCCGGGGCTTCGATCGGCGGCAACTCGACCGTAGTATCTTCCTGCGCGCGCAACGGCGCGGGGTAGCTCGGTAACACCAACAAGACGGCCAGCACGAGCCACACCAATCGCTTCTGTCGAGCACGCATAGAAAATCCGATCGTTCTTTACGCTAGAAATATCGACACATTGCGCCGTTTTAAGGCAACAGCACGCCGCACCGTTGGCCGCATGCCAACGCCGTTTGCCCAATACGCTTGCTGAGCGTCCCCAAGCGATAAACACCGTGAATAGTTCAACCATACACCCGCCATGGCCCCGCGTCCACTAGGGATTTCCCTAGTCTTTCCGTCGCTTGCGCGCATTGCGTTTTCACGGTATATTCTGTCCTACCTTCGATCACATAGGCGGCGCATACCAGGTAGGGCTTGCCAGAACCTGGGCGTGTCGCCCGCAGCGTTGCCTTGCCCTATGTCCTGGTGGCACGGGAGCTACCGAGTGAGCGGATCGCAGCGATCCGCTGTGGGATCGTGTTGGCTGGGTAACGACGGGCCTTCATGTAACCATTGCTCAACGTAGAAACGAGTGTCAAGATGCAGCAGCCTCCATTTCGCCTTGCTGTGTTGACCATCGACCGCCAGCCTGTTTTCGATGATGCTACGCACCTCTCTGCCCTTAATGCCACCATCACCCGGTCGCCGACAACGGCGGTCGAGGCCAGCAGCTGGGCACAACCGATGCCGATCTCATCCTCGTGCTCGTCGATACATCCGATATAACCCTGTTTCGCCAGTTGCTCATGCTGCGCCCACGGCACGTGCAACTCCCGGTGCTTGCGCTCTATCGCACCCTCAATCTTAATCAGATCGTGCTCGCGTCGGAGTATGGCATCACTGGGCATGCCATGCAGGCGCTCGAATCGATCGATCTCTACGCCGCGCTTACGGGTGTACGCCGACGCAGTTTCTACTTTTGCCCAACGATTAATGCCGGTCTGACCACGGAGTTCGACTATCTCATCGATACGCTGGGGGAAATACCGGTGCGCATCCTTTCACTGGTGGCATCAGGCGCAACGAACCACACGATTGCGGTGCTCTTGCACATCACCGATAAAACGGTTGAATACCACCTGCGTCAAATCAGCCGGAAGCTGAACCTTCAGACGAGAACCGAACTGGCGACTTGGTGGGCGCGGCTGCGGGCGAGCGAGCAAGGCGGGGTGAGAGATGTGGGGTGAGGGGCGAGGGGTGTGTAGGGCTTTTACGGATGGCGTCCTGATGCGGTGCGAGGCCCTGATCCCGCTGTGGGAGCGGGGTTGGGAGTGCGGGCAGCTCTGCCGTTTTAACCAAAAACCCTCCACGTGAGAGGATGAGGGATGAGGACGAGCGGTGCGGAACGGAGCAAGCGTCGTGCTCTGGGAGCGCATGGTATCATTAACAATGCCCATATTCCTAACAATACGGCATCAGCGAATTGCTCGCTGATGCCGTATTGTTATGTGTCCCACATGCTTGGCGGCTGCACCATCAGACAAATGTTCGAAGGGCCGTGCCGATAGTGGCGGCGATAGTGAGCAGCGTAATGCGGCCACGCAGGCTATCGAGCGGGTGCAGCACCGTGGTTTGCTGCACGATAATGACCAGGCCAAGCAAGGTTAGCGGGAGCGCGAGCGCACCGCCGAAGAGCACGAGCGACAGCGCACCGACGCCGACGAAGAGGCTGCGTAGCCGGGCGCGCGCAGCACGTGCCGTATGCTGAAACTGCGGGTCGAGCCAGACAATCAGCGCGATCGGTGCGGCCAGCGCCACAATAACGTAGCCCGCAGCGTACAGCGCGTGCATCGCATTGGCAGGCGTTAACCCCCAAACCAGCTCGAAAGGCGCGGTCAGGCTCAGCACCACGGCCAGAGTTGCGATGTGAATAACCTGATCGAGCAGAAAGGCGACGATTGGTGGCCCGCCAATGCGGCAGCCATACCGCACTTTGCCCCAGTCGGCGGCGAGGTGAATAGCGCTGATCAGCAACATCGCCGGCCATAATGCGAGCACGGCGGGCTCAAGTGCGGCCAGCGCGAGCATACAGAGCAAGACGATACCAACATGGATGAGCAGGCCGTCCCAACGCTGCTTGCGCTGCACCAGCCAGAGCGGCTGTAAGGCGAAGTCGGCCACCAGATGTGCGAGCAGAAAGAGTACAAACATGGAACCCCCTCCTTAGCCGAGTTGCTCAAGCAAACCGAGGTTGAGCACGCTCACACGCGCCCGTTCAACCCGGATGAGACCCTGGTCGCGTAGGCCAGCCAGCACACGGTTCACAGTCTCGCGCGTCGTGCCGGCCAGGCTCGCCAGATCATCCTGGGTAAGATGCAGGTCGATACGGGTCATCTCGCCATCGGTCACCCCGTGCTGATCGGCTAGATCGAGCAGACGACGCACAACGCGCTGCGGTGCCGAATGAACGGCGAGATGTTCGAGATACGTATTCGCGTGGCGCAGCCGATACGACAGCGCCTCCATCACCGAGACGGCGATCTGCGGCGACTCGATGATAACATGCTGGAAAGCGTCGCGGTGCAGCATCACCGTAGTGGTGGGCCGCATCGCCACCGCGCTTGCCGAGCGCAGCTGGCCGTCGAGCAGGGCTAGCTCGCCGAAGAAATCCTGAGAACAGAAGATCATCACCGAAAATTCCTGGCCCGACTCGCTGACTGTGTAGATGCGCACCTGGCCGTCGATGATAATATACAGTTCGTTGCCAACGCTCCCTTGCAGAAAGATCGTCTCGCCACGCGCAAAACGGCGCGTCGCCAGATTAACCGAGAGCATGCGCAAGTGCTCGTCGTTCAGACACGTGAAGATCGGTACAGAGCGCAGTAGTGTTTGTCGATCCAAGGCTACCTCCCGCGAGACAACGAAACAGCAGGGACAACCTCGGGTTGCCCTCGCCCAATCGTGTGGGCCGCTCGGCTTCGTTCCTTCCTGATGGTGCTATTATACGCGCGCTTTGCCGCCGCGACTATGATCGTTATCACGCAGCAGAGACGAGGCAGATAGGGGTACGGGTTTTGCAAGACATCCCGCTGTAATGCGTGAGGCGTGAGGTGTGATCCGCAAGGCACGCGGCGTGAGGTCTCAGCACGGGCCTCGTGCCTGATCACGCTTCACGCTTCACGTCTGTATGGGGTAATCAAGAACGTCTGCTTCTGATAGGCGGCTTATAGTACGTGGCTTGCGCACCACTCTACTGCTACTGCCACCAGCGCGCGACAGGGGAGGGCGCTTTCGCTGCCCAGGGCAGGATGGTGCGAGGTTTTTCAGCAACCATGATCACCGCGCCGCCACGTGTGCGCAGCAGGTGCTCAGACCAGCGCTGCGCAGGGCGATCTCGCGATCGGGCGCTTCGTCGCGCAGGGGTGGGGCATCCGCAGGCGTAGCGATCTGCATCTCAAGCGCCCACGATTCCATATCGCGCGCGCGCATTTGGTAGGTTAACCAGCAGGCGATCAACTCGCTGCGCAGGCCAGCCCGGCGAAAGGTGCGGCGATACCGATCGAGGTTGGGGCGGGTCTCGTTTATGCCATAGGCCAGCTCGCGCGCGGTGTCTGACTCTTGTAGCAGTTCGGCTTCGTTGGCCGCGTCGTGGATGCAGGGCTCGTTCATCGCGATCAAGCGCCCACCAGGGCGTAGTACGCGGGCAGTCTGCTTAAGCAGTTTTGCAAATCGGTGGCGTGGTGGAGGGCGGCGGCAGAGAAGACGAAATCGAAGCTATCGTTGGCAAAAGGCAGGTTTTCGCCGTCGGCGATGAAGGTGTCGAAGCGCAGTTGGCTCTGCGCCATCATTGCGCGCGCGCGCCCAAGGCCGATCTGCGCATCGTCACAGATGTCGACAGCGAAGGCCTGGCAGCCACGCCGCGCGAAACAATGCGCCGCCCAGCCGCGGCCAGCGCCAAGGTCGAGCACGCGGGTACCGGGGCCAGGCTCGGCGATGTCGAGCAGAATGTCGAACTGGCGCGCGATATCGATCCAGGGCGGCGCGCCGAAATAGGGCAGGCGCAAGTCTTCGTCGCCGTGATGATAAAACCCTAGATCCCGGGCCATCTGCACCCAGCCGCGCGCCTCCTGCGCTTTCGGTGCCCAACGCTGATCATCGACATAGATATGGGCCATACCGTCGCGGATGGCGAATGTCGCCCCGCTGCGTATGCTACGTAACGTGCCGGTCTCGATCCACTCGCTGTCCGGTGGTTCTATCAGCGAGAGCGGGCCGCCGGTGGCAGGGCAGCGGAGCAAAGGAATAGTTGAGAGATGCATATATAGATTGCAGATTGCAGCGCACATGGTTCGAATGCATGATGCGTGATCTTTTGGTTAGAGGCTGTGTAACCCACACTTCACACTTCACGCTTCAAATTATAGAGGCACCTGCTGTGTCAGGCAGTGCCAGGCGCCAAGGCCCCAAATAATATCGGTGCAGTCGATGCCAACGATCGCGCGCTCAGGAAAACAACGCTGGAGCACAGCGGCAGCGCGGGCGTCGTTCGCATGATTGTAGGTCGGCAATAAGACAACACGGTTAGCGATATAGAAATTCGCGTACGACGCAGGCAGGCGCTGATCTTCATACACAACCGGCGGCGGCATGGGGATAGTCAGAATGTTTAGCGAACGCCCAGCGAGATCGGTCATCAGCTGTAGACGCTGCCTGTTCTCTTGCAAAATAGGATAATTTGCGTCTGTCGGGTCTTCTTCCACTGCGGTGACAATGGTATCGGCGCTCACAAAGCGGCTGATATCGTCGATATGGCCGTCGGTGTCATCGCCGACAATGCCATCGCCGAGCCAGAGGATCTTTTGCACGCCAAGGACGTCGCGCAGGCGCTGCTCGATCTGCTCACGGTTGAGATCGGGGTTGCGGTTGGGGTTGAGCAGGCAGGCCTCGCTGGTAAGCAGCAGCCCGGCACCATTCACATCGATCGAGCCGCCTTCGAGGATCATATCGCCCGCGAAGCGCGGCACGCCAAGGTAGTCGGCCATCCGCGCTGGGATCTGATTATCGAGATCGTAGGGCGGGTATTTGTCGCCCCAGGCTTATAGCCCCAATCGGTCGCGGCCAATGGCTCCTCGCCGTGAC